>DASWRR010000150.1:0-3261 GCA_036403055.1 Ilumatobacteraceae bacterium
TGGCCGCGCCGGAATGCGCCGCGCCTATCATCGCGGCCTGAACGGAGGACTATGCACGACACGGCATCCGTGATCGTCGGGATCGACAACGGCGGAACGAAGAACAACGCCACGGTGCTCGACGACGACGGCAAGTTCCTGATCGATTCGATGATCGAGGTTCCGAGCAGGGTGACCGAGGGAACGGCGCCCGCACTGGAGGCGTTGGCTGCTGCGTTCGAGGTCGCCCTGCAGATGACCGGCACGAAGCGCGCCGACGTCCGCGCCGTCGGGCTCGACACGCCCGGGCCCGCTTCCGCGGACGGCGTGATCTCGTCGAAGGGCGCGACCAACTTCGCGCTGCCGCAGTGGTGGGGCTTCGACGTGCGCGCCGCGCTCGAAGCGCGCCTCGGCATCCCTGTCGTCTACAGCAACGACGGCAATGCCGCTGCGCTGTACGCGCACTTCGCCTACTACGGCGACAAGTCACTGCAGCGATCCTCGGTGTCGGCGATCGTCGGCACCGGGCTCGGCGGTGGAGTGATCGAGTCCGGAACGGTGGTGCGTGGCGCTGCCGGCATGGCGGGCGAGCTCGGTCACGTCCACATCCCGATGCACGGCTTGCTCGGAGAGGGCCAGCCGATCCCGCACTGCAACTGCGGGTTCTTCGGCGATGTCGAGAGCGTCGCGTCGCTGACGGGAATCCGGCACAACCTGTTGCCGTACTGGCTCACGCGGTACCCGCACCACGAACTGGTCGGCACGCCGATCGACGAAGCGGCCAAGGCGTTGCGCGGCTTCGGCGAGCGCGGCGACGAGATGGCGCGCAAGGTCTTCGAGCAACAGGCAATGGCGATCGGGCGCCTGTTCACCATTGCCGCGAACTTCACCGATCCGAACGCCTACTTCGTCGGCGGCGGCGTCGTCGAAGCCGCACCGGAGTTCCGCGACTGGTACCTCTCGGTCGTGCGCAGCAACACGCATCTCCGGGATGAGCAACTCGACGTTGCCGAGTTCTCACTCGTTCCCGACCTCGACATGGCAGGGGCTCGAGGAGCAGCCGTCGCGGCGCGCAGCGCCTTTCCGAGCCCGAGCTAAAGGCCCTTACAACCGATCACCACGAGCCGGAACTGCCGCCTCCGCCGCCTCCGCCGACACTTCCGCCGGAGAAGCCGCCGAACGAACCACCGCCCGACCCCGATGAAGATGGCGGTGTCTGCGCGGTCGCGAAGGAGCTGCCCATCGTGTAGAGCCAGATCGGACTTGCCGCGTTCAGCTCCGGTGCAGGAACGTTGCTGTCCGCCAATGCCCGGCCCCATGCGTCCGCCGCGCCGAGCGCGACAGCCCATGCGCTGTACTCGCGCAGCAAGCCCTGCTTCCACGCCCAGTCGACGTGCTTTCCTTCACTGGCGTCGAGGAACCGCCGGAACGATTCCGCGCGCAGCGCCAACGCGGACCCGGTCGCGCTGCGCGCCGGCAACAGCACGCGATAGAGGAAGTGGGCGAAGATGAATGGCACGACGACGGCGAACACGAGCGCGAGCGCGATTCCGTTGAACACACCGAGCAACGCGCTGAGAACAGAGCCGGCGCCGAAGACGAAGAACCCGACGACGACCAAGATGATCCATCCCGACGCTGTTCCGCCCTGTCCAGTGCTGCCAGGGGGCAGCCGCTTCCACCAGCCCGAGTCCGCGATCGCGTCGCGTTCGAGGAGCGCAACGCTGTTCCACGCCCTGCTGAAGTTCGCGTTGTACGAGCCCAGCTCCAACTCGTCCTGATAGTCGAGCATCTGTTCCAGGAGCGCCTGCGTGTCCGCATCGACGCGATCGAACTTCGGACCGCGGTGGATCGTGAGATCGTGGCCGTCCTTCGTCAACGTGATCGCATCCTTCGCGACGAGTCCGGAGACCCACGCGGCAACGGTGGTGCGATCGAACTTCTCGCTCAACAGCACCGCACCCTGCCACGGCTCGATGCCCTTCGGCGGAACGAACTCGATCGTCGCCAGGTCCTCCATCTTCGAGTCCGCGACCATTCGCACCGGCGAGTCGGAGCGGTCGCCGCCGGGCGTCGGCAACGAGCCGTATGCCGCGTCGGCAGCACCACCGGCGAACACTTCGTTGCGACCGCGGCGCCGTGCCGAGACGTAGACCGCAATCACCGTCGCGGCACCGAGCGCGAGCGTGGCCAATGCGAGCTGCAACCGATGATCGGCTCGTCGTGCCGGTAGCGGCGGATCGGGGGTGTCGACGATGGGAAGCCGACCGACGATCGTGCCCCCGATCGTGATCCCCTGCTTCGCCGCGAGCGGACTGATCACCGTGCGATAAACATCGCCGACGCGGGCGAGTGTGCAGCCGCCGGACGCACCGAACGCACCCACGTTGCACGTCGGGCTGGTGAGATCCAACCCGGTCACGACGACTTCGAAGCGATCGGTCTTCTGCTCTTCGGGCTTGAACTGATCACCGATGATGTCGAGCGCCAGCTGACCCGACGCGAGACGGGCGTTCGGCAACGTGTACGTCAAGACGTACCGGTGCTGGCCGGTGATGGTGCTGCTCGGGTCGCCCACTCGGATTCGGTCGCCGCTGTCGACCGGTTCGACGTGAACCGTCGCGTCCGCGTCGGGTGACGATGCCTGGACGTCCGTCGGCTCACCGAAGTCCGTCGGGATGATGCGTTCGTATCCGTGCTGGTGGGTAGTGCCGAAGTCCTCGTCGACGACTTCGCGGATGCGAACACCGTCGTCGCCGACCGGTTGCACGGTGACGACCTTGGAGTCGAAGTGTTGCGGGACGCCACCGATGACGCCGAGCGCGGCCAACAACGCAGTGCCCGCCACGGCGCCTGCGGCTACCAGATGACGCCAGATCCCGATCTTGCCGAGCATCCCCCAAGTCTGCCGGGACTACCCGAGGAACGCTCGAATGTGCTTCGCGGTGTCGACGTAGTGTCGCAACCTGGCGACTTTGCCGTCGCCGTCGAACGTCCACAAGTGGATCTCCTCATCGCGGTACGAACGGCCGCCGCAGTTCGGCAGCCTGGCCTCGAGGACGAAGCTGACCGCTACCTCGTTGCCGCCTTCCATCATGTTGAGGATCTGGAGCTCGACGATCTCCATCTCCGCCGCCGCAGCAAGAAAGCCACCGACGGCTTCACGTCCGGCGTATGGCCGCAGCCACGGAACGCCCGCTGACACCGCCGCGTTGTCCGGCCACTGCTCCCATTCGACGTCCTCGGCGAGATGGCCGAGAAACGCAGCGCCGTCGCCGGACC
>DASWRR010000151.1:0-2635 GCA_036403055.1 Ilumatobacteraceae bacterium
TCGGTCGAGGCCATCGGCGCAGCGCTCGATTCCCTCGAGGTGGAGCCGTCGGCGTTGGTCGTCGCGGACGACCGCAAGGCGGCCGCGGATGCCTATGTTGCGTCCGTGTTGGAGCACTCTCGATGACATCGTTTGCGACGACTTCGAACGGCACGCGGATCGCGTACTCGACCACCGGGCGACCGTGGCGCGCCGCGGTCATATTGACGCACTCGCTCGGGAGCGACCGCCGCATGTGGCAACCGCAGGCTGCCGTGCTCGCCGAGACGTACTACGTCATCTCGGTCGACAACATCGGCCACGGTGAGAGTGATGTCCCTGCTGGTGACTACTCGGTCGCGCAAATGGCCGATGGCGTGTTGGCCGTTGCCGACTCCGAGGAGGTCGAAGCGTTCCACTTCTGCGGGCTGTCCGTCGGGGGTCTCACCGGACAATGGATCGCGACGCGTCACGATGAACGCCTGCTGTCCCTGACCTTGAGCAACACGGGTGCGAAGATCGGGACGGCGGAGCTCTGGAACGGACGCATCGAAACAGCTCGGTCCGTCGGCATGGACGGTCTCGTCGACGCGGTCGTCGAGAGATGGTTCTCTCCAGACTTCCCTGAACGAGATCCAGAGACGTTCGCGCAGGCGCGAGCGACCCTGCGGGCAACCGATCCGAACGGATACGCCGGCGTGTGCGCGGCGATCCGCGACGCCGATCTGACCGGCGATCTCGCGAACATCACAGCGCCAACGCTGATCGTCGGCGGGCTGCGAGATCAGGCGACGCCCGTCGAACAGGCACGCGAGCTGCACCGCGCCATCTCCGCAAGCCGCTTGGTCGAGCTCGACGCAGCACACATCAGCAACCTCGATCGCCGCGAGGAGTTCACTGCCGCGCTCGAGCGCTTCATCCGCGAGACGACACCGTGACGCGTGAGGTCAGAAGCTGCCTTCTGCGAGGCGATCGATCCCTTGGGACAAGATGAGATCTTCGTGAAGCTCCATCCACACGTCGTGGTAAGACCCGCACATGACCCCGGTGAGCATTCGAACGTCACCGTTCTCGAGGGCCGTCCGGCTCGCGGTGAGCCGGGTCGCGTAGCCGCCATAGCGCTTGGCAACTTCGGCGAATGCTTGACAGATCGGCTGCGCCTCGTCGTCGAGCACCGCGAGCCGCTTGATGCAGTCCTGATCGTATGACTCGTCGCTGTGGTCGTTCGGCTGGCCGTCGCGCAACTGCCAGTCGTTGCACAGCTCCTTGAAGATCTCGTTCAGTTCGAGGAACCTGTGGTACTTCTCCGCCAACCCCTCGCGAAAGCCCGGACGGGAGATGTCGTCCTCCAACGCGGTGAGATAGGCCTCCCGCCCGTCGGCGGTCAGCTGCCACAGCCCGCGGTTCTCGCGGAAGTTCGTGTGCCCGTCCTCCTGCATCGCCTTCAGATGGGAGAGCACTTCGTCCTCGGGGAGTCCCGACAACTCGCACACGTTCTCCACCTTGACGAATCCTTTGATGCGAAGCGCGTGATGGACCCTGAAACGCGGATGGGAGTCATGTGCCATGCGTCGCACAATAGCCACGGCGGAACCGAGCGCTTCATCCGCTCGTTCGCCACGAACGAACGACGGCGGGACCGGTCGCGACGCGCTGTTCTACAGTGCCGACATGAGCCCGACCGACCCGCCGTTCCGAGCCGACCACGTCGGCAGCCTGCTCCGTCCGAAGGCGGTGCTCGACGCCCGCGAGCGGTTCGCCAACGGCGAGATCGACGCTGCCGAGAAGCGCACTGTCGAAGACGAGGCCATCGCCGACGCCGTCCGACACGTGGAGTCCGTCGGGATGCGCAGCATCACGGACGGTGAGTTCCGACGCACGTGGTTCCACCTCGACTTCCTCGAACAGCTCGCCGGCGTCGAGGTCAGCGGTGCGATCGCCGCCAGCTCCGACGCTGCGGAGACCGTGCACTTCACACCGCCGCGGCTGGCCGTGACGGGGCCACTACGACACGTCCGCGACATCCAGGTCGCCGACTTCCAGTACCTCGCGGGCGTCACGACGGAGACGCCGAAGGTCTCGATCCCCTCGCCAACGATGGTTCACTTTCGCGGTGGACGGTCGGCAATCGACATCGACTCGTACCCGGATCTCGACGTGTTCTTCGCTGACCTCGCGCAGTGCTATCGCGACGAGATCGCCGCGCTCTATGCCGCCGGATGCCGCTACATCCAGCTGGACGACACGAACCTTGCGTATCTCTGCGATCCGAAGATGCGCGCCGGTGCCGTGGAACGCGGCGACGATCCCAACGAACTGCCTCGGACGTATGCCGCGCTGATCAACGACGCGTTGCGCGGCCGTCCCGATGACCTCACCGTCGGCATCCACCTGTGTCGCGGCAACTTCCGCAGCACGTGGTTCGCGGAGGGCGGTTACGAACCTGTGGCCGAGGTCCTGTTCGGTGATCTCGACGTGGATGCGTACTTCCTCGAATACGACGACGAGCGTTCCGGCGACTTCGCCCCGCTCCGCTTCGTACCCGACAACAAGACGGTCGTGCTCGGCCTCATCAGCTCGAAGGTCGCTGACATGGAGTCGATCGACGACCTTGCCCAACGAGTCGACGAAGCGGCCAAGTTCGTGCCGCTCGATC
>DASWRR010000152.1:0-3787 GCA_036403055.1 Ilumatobacteraceae bacterium
GAGGTCGAGGTGGCAGCCGTCGCACTTCAGGCCGACGAGCTTGGCGATGCCGATTCCACCGTGGCGCGCACGCTGCGCGTCGTACAGCGCAACCTCTTCCGGCGTCAAGGCACCCCGAGCCGCGTCGTAACGCGCAGTCAGCTCGCGTTCTTCGTCGGCTCCGGCACCCTTCGCGACATCGAGCTGTGCCTCGGCGGCGTGGGCCATCGCCACGACGGCGTCCTCCAGCCCAGCGAGCTCGGCGAGTCGTTGCTCGGCAGTCGACTGTTGCTCCATCGCCTCCAGCTCGCGATCGTCGAGCTCGTCACGATGCGCGTTGAGCGTCTCGATCTCGTGGTTCAGTGCCTCGGCCTGACGGGTCTCGGTCACGATCTTCAACTGCTGTTCGAGCCGCGACCGCTTCGCGGTGAGTGCCTCCGCCTCGCGTTCGATCGTCTCGATCGTCGTCTCGGCGTCGCTCATCTGGGTGCTCGCCGCGGTGATCGCCGACCGATGTTCGATCAGGCGGCGCTGTGCATCGCGAAACGCCTCGGCCTCCGGCAACTTCGTGAGGCGTCGCTGCAGTTGGTGGAGCGCGGTGTCGAGTTGCTGGAGCTCCCACATCGCCTCGCCGTTCACGGCTTCTTCTTAACAGCTATCACGACGCCGGCGGGCGGCTTGTCGCACAGATAGACGATCGTCCCCGCCGCGATCGGCACGGTGGGGATCGGTGCTTTGGGATCGAGGACATCCGGCGGAATCGTCGTGTCGCTCGGGATCGCCTTCAACACTGGCGGCGGCGCTGCGGTTTCGACCGGTGCCGTCCCGCTTGGATCCACGGGTGGCGGTTCTGCCGCGACCGTGGTCGTCGTCGCGCCCGTCGGCAGTGTGCCGCTGACCAACTTCGCCAGGCACTCGTTCCCGGGGAGGTACAACCGGACGGGCTTGCGCGCCGGTGGGGCCGGTGGTGCCCAATCCTCGACGGGCAGCGGCGTCAGCGCCGGTTCCATCATCGCTCCCCAGATGCGCGCCGGGTATGTCGCTCCCTGCACCTTGCCAACGCCGATGAACTCCGGAATGTTGATCATCGGTGTGTATGCGTCGGGGTCGCCAACCCACACGGCTGTCGTGAGCTGCGGCGACGCACCGACGAACCACGAGTTGGTGTTGTCCTGCTGCGTGCCGGTCTTGCCAGCGGCGGGGAATGGGAAGTTCGCCAGGGACTTCGCCGCGGTTCCCTGCGACAGCACACCTTTCAACGTGGCGATCGCATTCAACGCGACGTCCGGATCGAGCACCTGCACTCCGGGATCATCGTGCGTGTACACCCGAGTGCCATCAGCGCGCTCGATGTAATCGATGTAGTACGGGTCGTGGTGCAGACCCGAGTTCGCGATCGTCTGCATTCCCGACGCCATGTCGATCGGTCGCATCGCGTTCGCACCGGTTGCGAACGAGGCGTATGGCTGCAATGGCACGCGATCGGTCTGCCCTTCGAACAGATACGGCGAATGCGCCATGCGGTACGTCGTGTCGACGACGCGATGCAATCCGACGATCTGCGACAGGCGCGCGTACGCGCAGTTGATCGACGCCCATGTGTCTTCCGCCAACGTGACCACGCCGCGCCCGGTCGCGGTCTTGATCAGGAACGGCTTCGTCGGATCGTTGGGATCCGCGAACGTGCACGGCGTCGTGCCGTCGAGAAGATCAGTCGGCTGCGCGCCCGCCTCCAGCGCGGCGGCGAGGATGAACAACTTGATGCTCGATCCGGTCTGTCGTGGTACCAGCGCCATGTTGATCTCGGCGACACGCGGCTGGAACCCGTGACCGCCGACCATCGCCCGGATCGCGCCGCTCTTCGTGTCGAGCGTCAGGATCGCGGCGTCGAAACCTTGCTGGTTCTCCGGTAGCTGCGTGCGCGCTTGTTCGGCGAGCGCCTGCAGGTTCGGATCGAAGGTCGAGTGGATCTTCAGGCCACCGCGGTACAGCAGGTTGGCGCGCTGCTGCTCGTCGCCGAGGAACGTCGCGCCGTTCAGCAAGTACTCCTTGATCGCCTCGGTGTAGTACGTCGGCTTGGTGGTGTACGTCGGAATCGTCTGCACGCGCTCGGGCATCTTCCACGTCGATCCGAGGAATGCCCCGACGACCGGCTGCACGAGCCCCACGTCGGCGAGCCGTTGGGTGACTTGCCGGAAACGCGCCCGCGCACGCTCCGAGTGTCGGATGGGATCGAAGCCGGATGGTGAGCGCACGAGACCCGCGAGGAACGCACCCTCGACCATCGTCAAGCCATCGACGTTCTTGCCGAAGTACACCTCCGCCGCGGCCTGCAATCCGTATGCGTTGTTGCCGAAGAACACGGTGTTGAGGTAACGCTCGAGGATCGCGTTCTTGCTCATCTTCTTCTCGAGCATCGTTGCGTAGTGCGCCTGCAGACCCTTGTAGCGGCCGTCGCGTGGCAGGCCCGCGAGGAACTCGTTCTTGACGACCTGCTGGCTGATCGTGCTGGCACCCTGGCGCGGCGCGTCGCTGGAGAAGTTGGACAGCAGGGCGCGGGCGAACCCACGCAGGTTGACGCCGTGATGCAAGTAGTACTGCTCGTCCTCGACGGCGAGGAAGGCGTTGAGCACCGGTGGCGGCACCTGGGCGAGCGTGATCGGTTGGCTGTTCTCACGCTCGAAGACGGCGATGACGTTGCCCGTCACGTCGTAGACGTAGCTCCGTTGCGACAGTGGTTCGAAGTCCGGCAGCGACACCGGGAGTTGGTCATGTGCGTTGGCGACGCGCCACAGCCGCGGCCCGATCCCGATCACGACCGCAGTCGTCAGCAGCGCCCCGGCGACGATGATCGCGCCGAGACGGAGAAGCCAGGCAATCAGACGCACGCGATTCGCAGGTTAGTTGCGAGCCCGTCTCGATGATCGGCACCCACTAGCTTCACGTCGATGACGCATCACCGACGGTTCCGATTCGGCGTGCAGGCATCGACGGCGGTCGATGGCGCAGCGTGGGTCGCTCTGGCCCGCAGGGTCGAGGCGTACGGGTACAGCACCCTGACGATGCCAGATCACTTCGACGATCAGCTCGCGCCCGTCCCGGCGCTGATGGCCGCTGCCGCGGTGACCGAAACGCTGCGCGTCGGCGCCCTCGTCTGGGACAACGACTACAAGCACCCGGTGGTCCTGGCGAAGGAGCTTGCGACCATCGATGTGCTGTCCGGTGGGCGGCTCGAGATCGGTCTCGGTGCAGGTTGGCTGGCGACCGACTACGAGAAGTCCGGTATCCCGTACGACTCGAGCAGGGTCCGCGTCGACCGTTTCGAGGAGGGTCTGAAGATCATCAAGGCAGCGATGCGCGGCGATGCATTCTCGTTCGCCGGCGAGCACTATCGGATCACCGACTACACCGGCACTCCCCGACCGGTGCAGTCGCCGACACCACCCGTGCTCGTCGGTGGTGGAGGGAAACGAGTGCTGTCGATCGCAGCTCGGGAGGCGGACATCGTCGGCATCAACGGCACCCTCACCGCAGGCCTCATCGGACCGGAGGCGATCGCAACGATGACCGCTCAAGCCGTCGACGAGAAGGTCGAGATCGTGGTGGCTGCGGCCGGACCGCGGCTCGCGGATCTCGAGTTCAACGTCCGCGCGTTCATGGTCCGTGTCACCGACGATCGTCAGGCCGCGGTCGAGCAGATCGCCAGCTTCGTCAACGTCGATCCGTCGATGGTCACCGAGTCGCCGTTCGTGCTCATCGGCACACCGGACGAGATGATCGCGGATCTTCTACGCCGCCGCGAGCGATG
>DASWRR010000153.1:0-6048 GCA_036403055.1 Ilumatobacteraceae bacterium
GCCAGTACCCGCGCCGCGACGGGGTCGATCGGACCCTTGACCATGTTGCGTAGCCTGACGATGTGTGTCGGGAAAGTCAACACTAACGAACAGATAATCCGCCGCTGAATGTGCATATTTGCGCAGATGGCAGCCTTTTACACAAATTCTGTGCGGAAACCGAACACAAGCCCTTGACAGAAACGTTTCGTCATGCGATGTTCACCACTGCTCTTCGGCGCCGAGCCGGACGCACGCACCACACATCAGAGACATCCAAGAGGGGGAAGCAGTGTCAGAAGGCTACGAATTCTCACCAGATCCACGTGACGTAGGGTTCAAGATCCTGTCGCGCCGCACGCTGCTCGCCGGCGCTGCCGGTGTCGCCGGCGTCGGTCTCTTGGCCGCATGCGGTGACGACAACAAGTCGTCGGGAAGCACGAATGCTCCGGCCGCGACGAACGCACCGGCCGGAAGCGCCGCGCCGGCAGGATCAGCGGCGCCGGCTGCCACCGTGGCTGCGGGCACGTCCGCACCGGCAGCGTCCGGAGATGCGGTGTCCGTCGGTGTCTACGAGGCGACCGGCAAGAACCAAGAAGCGTTCAAGGCCGGGCTCGACGCAACCGGTGTGCCGTACAAGGGCAACTTCGTCGATCACAACAGCTTCCAGGACAACATCACGGCGTACCTCCAGCAGCCCGACGATGTCTTCACGTGGTTCTCGGGTTACCGCATGCGCTTCTTCGCCGACAAGGGCCTCACCGGCGACATCTCCGATGTGTGGGCGAACCTGCCGGACTTCTCCGACAGCTTCAAGGCGGCATCGACCGGCAACGACGGCAAGCAGTACCTCGTGCCGACGAGCTACTACCCATGGGCCGTCCACTACCGCAAGAGCGTCTTCGCCGACAAGGGGTACACGATCCCGACGACGAAGGATGAGTTGCTGGCGTTGGCTCAGAAGATGAAGGACGACGGTCTGATCCCGTTCGCCTACGCCAACGATGGCAAGTGGCCGGTACAGGGCACGTTCGACATCTTGAACCTGCGCCTCAACGGGTACCAGTTCCACGTCGATCTCCTTGCCGGCAAGGAAGACTGGACGAGCGACAAGGTCAAGAACGTGTTCTCGACCTGGACGACGCTGCTGCCGTTCCACCAGGAGAACCCCAATGGTCGTACCTGGCAAGAGGCCGCCACGTCGTTGGAGAACAAGGAAGCCGGGATGTTCTTCCTCGGCACGTTCGTCGCGCAGAACTCGACGGATCCGGCGTACCTCGACGACCTCGACTTCTTCAACTATCCCGAGTTCGATCCGGCGATCGGCGCCAACGCGATTGACGCGCCGATCGACGGCTTCATGATGGCGAACAAGCCGAAGAACGCCGACGGGGCGAAGGCGTTGTTGACGGGCATCGGCCAAGCGAAGTACATCGATGCCTATCTCGCGGTCAACCCGAGCTCGGTCCCGGCGAACAGCAAGGCCGACACGTCGAACTTCAACAAGATCCAGACGAAGTCGGCGGAGCTCGTCGGCTCTGCCAAGTTCGTGTCGCAGTTCCTCGATCGCGACACCAGCCCCGACTTCGTCTCGAACGTGATCGGTGACGCGTTCGCCAACTTCCACGCCGATCCGACACAGATCGACTCGATCCTCGCGGACATCGAAGCCCAGAAGTCGACCTATCTCGGCTGACTAGGCTCCGACCGTGTCAACGGATGTAACGACGGCGCCTCGAAAGGGGCGCCGTCGTCGCTATTCACAACTGTCGCGTCGCGACAAGATCGCGCTGACGCTGTTCGCCGGCGTGCCGACGGTGATCCACATCGTGTTCGTGTGGATCCCGGCGATCAGCACCGTGGCGCTGTCGTTCACCGACTGGGACGGGCTCAAGCTCGGCACATGGAAGCTGACCGGCTTCAAGAACTACTGGGCGGTCTTCACCGTCTTCGACAACAAGTTCTTTCCGGCGCTGTTCAACAACCTCATCCTTCTCGTCTTCCTCTCCGTGTGCAGCGCAGTCGGCGTGCTGTTCGCCTACCTGCTCGACAAGAACATCCGCGGCTCGGCGATCTACCAGAGCATCTTCTACATGCCGGTGGTGTTGTCGCTCGCCGTCGTCGGGTTCATCTGGAAAGGCGTGATGTGGTCGCCGCGCCAGGGCATGTTCAACGTCATCCTCGGCCGAACCGCGCAAGGCCACCAGATCGATTGGGTGGGCAATGCGGAGAAGATCTTCACGCTGCACGTGCCAGGCCTCGACACGCCGTTGGGGCTGTCGAAGAACTTTGCCGCGCTGCTCGTCGCGATGGCATGGCGACACATCGGTTACGTGATGGTGCTGTACCTCGCCGGGTTGAAGAGCGTCGACCCGTCGTTGCGTGAGGCTGCGGCGATCGACGGATGCAACGAGTGGCAGAGCTTCCGTCGTGTCGTCTTCCCCGTGATGAAGCCGATCAACGTCGTCGTGTTCGTCATCACCGTGATCGAAGCGCTGCGTGCGTTCGACATCATCTTCGCCTTGAAGAAGCCACCGGGGACGCAGGTTCTCGGCATCCTCGTGCGCGACAACCTCGTCGGTGAGGGCGGTGGTCACGTCGGTCTCGGGTCGAGCTACGGCGTCATCCTCCTCCTGCTCTGTCTCGGTTTCATCATCTGGTACCTCGTCAACAACTACCGGGAGAACGAGGCATGAGCGCGACGCTGACCGTCGTCAAGCGCCAGCCGCGCCGCGCCAGGCTGTGGCGAATCGCGTTGTACGTCTTCTTGACCGCGATGGCGTTGCTGTGGCTCGTGCCCGTCGGTGGTGCGATCTACGCGTCGTTGCGGCCGTACAGCGAAACGCAGAAGTTCGGGATCTTCTCGTGGGCCAAGACGCTGACGTTCCAGAACTATCGCAACGCGTGGACGCAAGGGAGCATGAGCCGCGCCTTCGGGAACACGATGTTCATCGTCATCCCGTCGCTGTTCCTCATCCTTGCGCTGTCGAGTGCGATGGCCTTCGCGGTCAGCCGTTTCTCGTGGCGGTTCAACGTCACGTTGCTGCTGATCTTCACGGCCGGCAACCTGCTGCCACCCCAGGTTCTGTTCCAGCCGTTGTTCCAGATGTTCAAGGCCATGCCGTGGCCGGACTTCTTGAGCGACACGAACACCGGCAACCTCCTCGGGACGAAGATCGCCGTCATCATCGTCCACGTCGCGTTCCAGACGGGCTTCTGCACGTTCGTCCTCAGCAACTACATGAAGACGATCCCCAAGGAGCTCGGCGAGGCCGCGATGGTCGACGGCGCAAGTGTCGTTCGGCAGTTCTTTCAAGTCGTGATGCCGTTGTGCCGTCCTGCGCTCGCAGCGCTGGCGACGTTGGAGTTCACGTGGCTGTACAACGACTTCTTCTGGGCAGTCGTGTTGTTGAACCAGGGTGACCAGCGCCCGATCACCTCGTCGATCGCCAACCTCGGGGGGCAGTTCTTCAGCGACGACAACCTCATCGCGTCCGCCTCGATGATCATCGCCGTACCGACGCTCGCCGTGTACCTCGCCCTCCAGCGACACTTCATCAGCGGCCTGACCCTGGGGGCCAACAAAGGCTGATGCTCCCGGTCATCGGACATTTTCGACCATGGACCGACCCGACGGTCACCGCGATCGGCCGTCTGCCGATGCACGTGCCGATCGCCCGCAGCGATCGCCGTTCGCTCGACGGGTCGTGGTCGTTCGTGCTGTTCAACCATCCCGACGCGGTACCCGAGGCAGCTATCACCGGCGAGCTCCCGTCGACGATGGACACGGCGATCGTCACGGTCGCCGTTCCGGGCAACTGGACGATGCAGGGCACCGGCGACCATCCGCATTACACGAACGTGCAGATGCCCTTCCCCGGCCCGCCGCCGGCGCTCCCCGATCGACTGACGACGGGTTTGTATCGCACGACCTTTTCCGTGCCACGCGAGTGGAGGGGATCGCAGATCGTTCTGCACGTCGGCGGTGCGGAGAGCGTGCACGCGGTGTACGTCAATGGCGTGTTCGTGGGCTATGGAACCGACAGCCGGTTGCCGAGTGAGTACGACCTGTCGCGCTACGTCGTCGCCGGCAAGACGAACGACCTCGCCATCGTCGTCATTCGCTACAGCGCCGGCAGCTACATCGAGGACCAGGATCAGTGGTGGATGGCCGGCCTTCATCGATCCGTCCACGTCGAGTCGCGGCCACTCGTGCACATCGCCGACGTTCGTTGCGAGGGCGACTACGACCCGACGTCGGGCGCGGGGACCGTCGATGTCGTGACGACGGTCGGCTTCGTTCGCAAGCCAGAGGCTGGTTGGTCCGTTCGAACGACGTTGCGCACGCCGAGGGGCCGAGTCATCGCCAAGCCGCAGTCGTCGCCCGTGCCGCACGTGTTCGCCGCGCCGCTCGTGTTCACCGGGCACGTCGTCGATGCGCACTGGGACGTTCCGTCGTGTGCGCCATGGTCCGCCGAGGAACCGAGTCTGTACGAGGTGACGTGCGAGCTCGTCGGGCCGAGCGGTGAGCTGGCCGAGACGTCGACGCATCGCATCGGGCTGCGCCGTGTCGAGGTCGTCGACCGCCAGTTGCTCGTCAACGGTCAGCCGATCTGGATCTTCGGGGTGAACCGTCACGACCACCATCCGGACCGAGGCAAGGCGGTCAACGCCGACGACATCCGCCGCGATCTGCAGGCGATGCGAGCGCACAACATCACCGCGGTGCGGACCTGCCACTACCCGAATGCCAGCGTTCTCTACGACCTGTGCGACGAGTTGGGCATGTACGTCGTCGACGAAGCGAACATCGAGAACCACGCGTACAACGTGAGCATCTGCGACGACCCTCGTTACCGCGCCGCGTATCTCGAGCGTGCCGCGCGCATGGTCGAACGCGATCGCAATCACCCTTCTGTCATCTTGTGGAGCCTCGGCAACGAGAGCGGGTATGGCGCGAACCACGATGCGATCGCGGCGTGGATCCGTCGAGTGGATCCGAGCCGGCCGTTGCACTACGAGGGTGGCGTCATGCACGGCGACGGCACGCATCCCGTGCGGTCGATGCCCAACTGGGTCGACGGAGGTCGCGCAGCCAGCGACATCACATGCCCCATGTACCCAGAGATCGAGACGATTCGCCGATATGGCGCGGAGAGCGGCGGCGAACGACCGCTGATCATGTGCGAGTACAGCCACGCGATGGGCAACTCCAACGGTTCGCTCTCGGACTACTGGGACACGATCACGTCCACGCCGGGCCTGCAGGGTGGCTTCATCTGGGAGTTCAAGGATCACGGTCTGCGGCGCGAGCTTCCCGACGGCAGCACGCGGCTCGCGTACGGCGGCGACTTCGGCGACACGCCACACGATGGCAACTTCGTCGCCGATGGGTTGATGTCGTCCGATCTCGAGCCGCACCCCGCAATGCATGAGGTTGCGTGGGTCTACCGGCCGGTCACGGTGGAGTTGAAGGGCGGTCCGCGGTCGCGGACGCTCGCGATCACGAATCGCCGATCGTTCGTCGGGCTCGACGATCTCGTTGCGTCGTGGGAGCTCCTGGTCGGTGACACCGTCACCAAGCGCGGCCGGTTGCGCCTGCCGAAGATCGGACCCCGCGAGACAGCCGCGGTCCCGCTACCGTGCCCGATTCCGGCCGGCAGCGAAGAGGTTCACCTCAGCGTGCGGTGGAACTCGCGCAACGACGTGTGGTGGGCGGCGAAACACCACCTCGTGGCGTGGGACCAGGTCGAGCTGCGCGCGCCGCGACAGACGACGCATGCGCGTGTCCGATCGAAGATCGACGCCGCGGCAATCGACAGCTTGCTCGTGCAACCGGTCGAGCCGACCGTGTGGCGAGCGGCGACGGACAACGACGGATTCAAGCTGATGGCGACGCTCTCCGGCCGACTCGGCGTCGGTGGCAAGGCGTTGCCACGATGGCAGGCCGAGGGACTGCACGAGCGACCGGCCGACGAGTTGGTCGATCACCGTTGTGAACGGGCGGTCTCCGACGACGGCCTTTCGGCCGTGTATCGACATCGGGTCACCGTTCCGGCGGCGCTCGTC
>DASWRR010000154.1:0-2422 GCA_036403055.1 Ilumatobacteraceae bacterium
GGAGCCGGCGATCCAGTTGCGCGGCATGGCGACCGCCCCGGAGTTGCAGGGTGGTGGCGTCGGTTCGCTGTTGTTGGAAGCCGGCTGCAGTCGAGCCGCCGAAACGGTCGCGGTGGTCTGGGCCCGCGCCCGTGATTCCGCACTCGAGTTCTACCTGCGCAACGGTTTCGCGATCGACGGCGAGGGCTTCGTCGACGAGACGACGGCGAAACCGCATCACGTGATCGTTCGCCGCGTCCGCTGATCGTTTCCCTCTTGGCCGCGCGGCCGCGCATCTCTGTACGGCATGAGCACCGCGATGCAAGTCGAACATCTACGCGCCAGGGCCCGCGCGCTTCGATCCACGGCAGGCCTTGTTGTGGCGAGCGGTGCGATCGATCTGTACCGGCTGGCCGGACCGGAGACGTGGGTCGGTCCGACGCCCGAGGCGTGTGTCGACGCACTGCTGACGGCGCGCCGGCGTCTCGGCACGGCCCACGACCTGCTCACTGACCACGCCCGCATCCTCGACCGGCGCGCCGACGGCCTCGAACTGCGACCGACCACCCTCACGGTGACGTAACCGTGTTGCTCGCTTTCGATCGCGAGCGCCTCGACGTCCTCCGGATCTCGATGAGGAGGTCGCTCGCGCAACTGCGTGGGATACGCAGCGACGACGTCGCCGCTGCGGACGCGATGAGGATGCTCGCTGCGGTGTGCCAGTCGCTCGACGAGGTCTGGTTGCCGCGAGTTCGCGACGTCCTCGCGTCGACGGCAATGACCGACTGCCGGCGTTCGGAACCGGGACGCGCGGATGTGTCGCAGGCGGTACTGCACGCGGCACGTGACAATCACGGGTGGGAGACGAAGGTCGACACGCTTGCGTTGGGGCCGCCGGCACCCGCCGCTCCACCCGCTCGTTCGATCGACGATGTTCTCGGCGATGTCGCATCCGGCAGGCTCCGGTCATTGACCGGACCCGTCGACGCCCACGGTCGGGCCGGGGCGCGGTACACGTCACTGGCGTTCGCTCCGGCCGAGGTTCACCAGATCGGTCAACGTGAGCTCACGTCGAACGCCGCGAAGGTGCTCGACTTCTTCGCCGACGCATCTCCCGTCGGCTGGCGCGAGCACACGACGATCGCGATGTACTTCCTCGACCACGTCCGCGTCACGTCGACCGTTCACACGCTGACCGCGTACGACGCTGATGCCGGCCCGCAGACGGTGCCGGGTCTCACGACCGAGGCGACGATGACGGGTTATCTCATCGTCGAATCACGCGAGACCGTGGGTGAGATCAGCGTGAAGATCGGACCCGGCGACGACACGCAGACGGGCGTCGTCGCGTCGCAACCGACCGCGACGTACGCCGGGATCTTCGTCGCAGAGACCGAGCCGGATTTTCAACCGATTCCGACGGGTCCGAGGTACGTCGACGCGGATCGCTGGACGTTCACGACCTCCTCCTCGCCGATGGCCGACGAATGGGGAACGTGGGGCCTGTGAGCGGCTGCCCCGTGGTGCACAATGCAGCATGCAGATCGACGGGTTGCGATCGCTGCCCAGACCGCTCGCGTTCGTGCTGCCCGGTGGCGGGGCCCTTGCCGCGTACCAGGTCGGTGTGCTCGACGCGCTGACGTCGGCAGGTCTGCAACCGGATCGTCTGATCGGTGTCTCGGCCGGTTCGATGAACGCCGCGTTCTTCGCGTGGTCGAACGGCCCCGACGGTCTCCGCCGGCTCGAGCGCCTGTGGGCCAACGTGCGGCGACGCGACTTGCTCAGGATGCACCCGGGAAGGATCGCGCTCGCGCTCGCCGGCAAGCGCGCCTCGTTCCTCGACAACCGCCACGGCATCGCGTTTCTCCGCAAGCACCTCGGCGTCCGGCTGATCGAGCACGCTCCGATTCCGCTCACCATCATCGCCACCGATCTCGCGACCGGCCGGCCGTTCATCCTCGACGCGGGCGACGTCGTGTCGGCGATCGTCGCCAGCTCGGCCTTCCCCGGCGTCTTCCCGCCCGTCCAGCTCGCCGGCCACACGCTGATCGACGGCGGAGTGGTCGCTGACGTCCCGCTCGACGTCGCAGCGGAGCTCGGGGTCGCCAGCGTGATCGTCGTGGCCGTTCCGCCGCTCGCACCTGCTCCTGCGCCTCGCCACCCGGTCGCGGTCGTCTTGCGCTCGTCCACCTGGGGCGTCGAGGCCCACGGCCGGACGATCGTCGCCCGGCCACCGAACGGGCTGCGCGTCGTCGAGATCCCGACGCAACCGTCGGCCATCACCACGTTCGCAGTCGCGTCCGCCGCGGCGACGATCGCCGAAGCGCGCCACTTCACCGAAGCGTGGCTGCGCTCCCCCTAACGCGGCCGGCGGCCAGCGATACTCTGTGCCGATGGTCGCGCCGGAGAACGAAAGACCCGTTCGACGAGTCGTGCGGTCGGT
>DASWRR010000155.1:0-2482 GCA_036403055.1 Ilumatobacteraceae bacterium
ATCGATCATCTCCAAGCCGGCACGAACCGCGCGCAACGCGTGATCGGGACGCGGCGTCGGCGCGCCGAAGACCGCCATGAACCCGTCGCCCGCCATCATCGTGACGAGTCCCCCATGTTCATCCACGGCGTCGAACATCAGCGTGTAGAACGTGTTGAGCAGTTCAATCGTGTCGTTCGCCGGCTGCGACTCGCACAACGTCGTGAAGCCGCGGATGTCACAGAACAGGATGCTCGCCTCGACGTCGGAGCCGCCGATCGCGAAACCGGATCGCGCGAGATCGTCGACGACGTCGTCGGTCGCAAACCGGCGCATGAGAAGTCGCTGCTCGTCCTGTCGACGCTTCTTCGTGAGACTCGCCGACACCCGTGCTTTGAGCAGAACAGGGTTGACGGGCTTTGACAAGAAGTCGTCGGCGCCGAGAGCGATGCACTCCGCGATGCGCTCGACCTCATCGAGTGCCGACGTCATGATCACCGGCGTCTCCGCCAGTCGTCCCTCGGCCGCGAGTTGCTTCAGCATCGCCACTCCGTCGAGCTCCGGCATCTCGACGTCAAGGAGCACCAGATCGAACTGCTCCTTCGCGAGCATGTCCAACGCAACTCGGCCGTCCGTCGCGAAGGCGACGGAGTGGCCTTGTTGTTCGAGCGATCGTCCGAGCAGCAGCCGGTTGACTCGATTGTCGTCCACGACGAGGAGGCGCCCCGCTTCCGAGCCTTCGATCGACACGTCAGCCCCGGTCGCGGTTCGGATCGCTGGAGGGCAGGAGGGCAGCGAGCTCCGCAGCGGCCGTGGCATACGCGGCGGCCAGCGCGTCGACCACCGGCACATCGGTCGCCGGGTCGCCGGTGAAGCCGCTGCGTTCGGTGGCCTCAGCCATCGAGGCAAACTCCATCGCGCCGAAGGTCTTGCCATTGGCCTTCAGCGAGTGCGCGGCGCGGCGGTATCCGTCGGCGTCGCCAGCGCCGAGCGAAGCGCGCAACTGGGCGAGCATGACGGGTGCGTCCTCCAAGAACGCACCGACGAGTTCCGCCGCGAACTCGTCACCGACGCTGATTCGCAGTTCGTCGAACGTTGGCCGGTCGATCACCGAAGGATCCATGTCACGTCCTGCCGCGTGGATCCACGGCATAGAGCGCCTTCACGAGCGCGTCGACGCGGATGGGCTTGGTCACGTAGTCATCCATGCCCGCTGCGAGACACATCTCGCGGTCACCCTGCATCGCGTTAGCGGTCATCGCGACGATGCGCGGCCGGTCGTCGGGCCACGTCGCGACGATCCTGCGCGACGCCTCGAGACCATCCATCTCAGGCATCTGGACGTCCATGAGAATCACGTCGTAGGCCTGCCGTTCGACCGATTCCACGGCCTCGAGACCGTTCGAGGCGAGGTCGGCGCGGTAGCCCATCTGTTGCAGCAGTCGCATCGCCAGCATCTGATTGACGACGTTGTCCTCGGCGAGCAGGATGCGCAACGGGTGCCGCGCCGCCATCTCCTGGTCGATGCTCGGCTTCGGGCGAGCAGCCGGTGCCGCGGTGTCGCCATCCACGAGAACGCTGACGAGCGTGTCGAACATCTGCGACTGCCGAGCAGGCTTCGTCAGGTAACCATCGAACAGCTCGGAGTGACCAAGCTCGCGGCCCCCGAGTGACGTGAACAGCACAAGGGGCAATTTCGGCTGGACGGCGCGGATGCGCTGCGCCAGCTCGACACCATCCATCTCGGGCATGTGCATGTCGAGCACTGCGAGGTCGAACGTGTCGCCCGACTCGATCCATCCAAGGGCCTCGACCGGCGACTCGGTGGCACGCGACGTCATGCCCCAACGCGCCGTCTGCAACGTGAGCACCTTGCGGTTGGTCGCGTTGTCGTCGACGATCAGCACACGGTGATCCTTCAGCTCGAGTTGGGTGCCCGTGTAATCGCGGCGATCGTCGGGCGGCAGTTCCGCGACCGGGACCTTGATGGTGAACCGGCACGCCGAGCCCTTGCCGAGCCCCTCGCTCTCGGCCCACATCGTGCCACCCATCATCTCAGCAAGGCGTTTGCTGATCGCGAGCCCGAGACCGGTGCCGCCGTACTTGCGCGTCGTCGAGGAGTCAGCCTGCGAGAACGATTGGAACAGCCGGCTCATCCCCTCCTTCGACAGCCCGATGCCTGTGTCTCGGACGGTGAAGTTGAGCTCCACCAGACCGTCCACCGGGCCGTCGCACGCGACGGTCAGCACGACCTCGCCGGCATCCGTGAACTTGACCGCGTTCGACATCAGGTTCAGCAGGATCTGCCGCAACCGGGTGACGTCTCCGGTGACGCCGCGTGGGACATCACCCTCGAACAGATACGCGAGGTCCAGATGCTTCTCGACGGCCCTGGCGTTCACGAGGTCGAGCGCGGACTCGACACAGTCGCGCAGATCGAACGGCTGCGACTCGACCTCCATGCGGCCGGCCTCGATCTTGGAGAAGTCGAGGATGTCGTTGA
>DASWRR010000156.1:0-3016 GCA_036403055.1 Ilumatobacteraceae bacterium
AATGGTGGCGGTTGGACGGATTCGAGTCGAATCGGGTCGAGTTCGTCGTGCCTCGACTGCGAAGGTCGTTGGATCCGACGGTGAAGCTGCACACGACGAAACGGTGGAGCGCAGCCGATCTGCTGACGCACGATGACGTCCGCACAACGTCGGCAACGCGAACGATCATCGACCTCGCCGGGTCGACGTCGACCGCTCACCTCGTCGAGAAGGCCATCGATTCCGCGATCCGACTACGGCTCACGACACTCGCCAAGCTGACCCGACGCATGACGGAGCTTGCGCCGGGTCGCCGCGGCATTCGACTGCTGCGCGAGATTCTCCTCGACAGTGGCGGCGAGTCGTTCCTCGAACGCCGATTCCTCCAACTCGCCCGTTCGTCGGACCTGCCGCGGCCGAGTTGTCAGGTCGTGTACGCGACCACCGGTCGGGTCATGCGCGTCGACTTCGAATTCGCGAACCTAGCCGTCGTGGTGGAAGTGAGCGGGCGGTTCGGTCACACCTCCGACCGCGACCGCCAGAAGGATGCTCGACGGCGCAACGCACTCCAACAGATCGGCAAGACCGTCCTCGAATTCACGACCATGGACGTGCTCACGTCCCCGCAGTACGTCCTGGCGACCCTCGCAGAATCCGGGGTTGTCACACGTTGACCGTCGCTACGACGGTCGGAGCATGACCGCTCGCCCGTCGGCCGTGGTGGGTTGCGGCTAGGGACGAGGCGGTTCTGGGGGGCTGCGGCTAGGGTCGAGGGGGTGGCAGACCGGAGCGAATTCACGCAGCAGGCCATGCAATACGCGCCACAGTTGTACAGCGCGGCGTTGAGGATGACCCGCAACGCCGCGGACGCAGAAGACCTGGTCCAAGAGACGTACCTGCGTGCGTACCGCAGCTACGCGGGATTCGAAGCGGGCACGAACCTGCGCGCGTGGCTCTTCAGGATCATGACGAACCAGTACATCAACACGTACCGGGCGAAGCAACGACGGCCGATCGAGAGCGATCTCGACGACGTCGAGGACCTGTACCTGTATCGCAGGGTTGGCAATCTCGGCGCGTTGAGCCGAAGCGCCGAGGACACGTTGCTCGAGATGTTCACCGACGACGAGGTCAAGACTGCGCTCGAAGAACTTCCCGAGGTGTTCCGCATCCCCGTCCTCCTCGCCGACGTGGAAGGTTTCTCGTACAAGGAGATCGCCGAGATGACGGACGTCCCGATCGGCACCGTGATGTCACGATTGCATCGGGGAAGAAAAGCGATGCACAAGAAGTTGTACGACTTTGCCGAGCAGCGCGGCATGCTGGCCGCCGGCCAAGACGAGCACGTGAAAGAACCGACCAATGGCTAACTGCAACGAGACCATCCGGGAGCTCGAGGCCTTCCTCGATGGTGAGCTGTCCGATGACGGTCGTCATGCGATCCACGCCCACCTCGAAGGATGCACCGATTGTCTGCAGGCGTTCGACTTCCATGCAGAGCTGCGTTCGGTGATCGCGGCGAAGTGTCGCAACGACGAGATGCCGCCCGGATTGTTGTCGCGGATCGAGCAGTGCTTCAACGAGGATTTCGACGGCGACGGCCGCATCGGTTGAGCGCGACGGCGGGTAGCGAAGTTCATGACATCGACACCTGCTCGCTACGCTGGCGCCCATGACAGCGGTCATCTTCCACTTTTGGCTCGGCGTCATCTTGCTCGCAGTTTCGATCCTCGCAGTGCTCGGCTTGATCGCCGGCTACCTGAAGAAGGTCACTGCTCCGCAGTATCCGTCGAAGCGCAATCGCGAAGAGTAGCCAGGCTGCACAGTGGCTGCCGCTGAGTCGCCCATCGACTGGCGACGCGCCGAGCAGATCGCCACACGAATCGCCGGCCGGCACGCGACGGACGAGCGGGCCGATCCGGTCGACCTCACGCACATGATCCCGCGGCTCGAGGATCAGATCGAGGCGACAACTGGATTGCGGTCGTTGTCGGGACCGGCAACCGTCGGCGTCATCGATCGGCCTGGCTGGATCCGAGCAAACATCTCGTCGTTCCAACACCTCCTCGCGCCGCTGATCGAACAGTGGTCGACGAAGGTGAAGCTGAACGGAATCGCGGCAACCGTCAGCGGTCAACTCGCGGGCGCCGAGCTCGGAGCCCTGCTCGGTTGGATGAGCACTCGCGTGCTCGGTCAATACGATCTGCTGATCGGGCGCGACGATGTGGACGACGCCGTCTACATGGTCGGCCCGAACCTCGCCGCTCTCGAGAACCGATTCGGTTTCGATCCGGTCGAGTTCCGTACGTGGGTGTTGCTCCACGAACTGACGCACCGGGCACAGTTCACCGGCGTTCCGTGGATGCGCGAGCACTTCACGAACCTCGTCGACACCAGCGTGCGCCTTGCGAACCCGGATCCTCGGCGAATCGCGGAGGCCATCCGAGAGGCGTTCAGCGATCGCGACAGGGCCCGTCAACAAGTCCGCGACAGCGGCGTGTTCGGTTTGATCGCGACGCCCGAGCAGCGCGAGGTCATCCAGAAGATCGCCGGGTTGATGTCGTTGCTCGAAGGCCATGGCGACGTGACGATGACCCGGGCGGTCGGTGATCTCGTTCCGTCAGCGTCGCGCTACGCGGCGGTGCTGCAAGCGAGGCGACGACGATCCAACCCGCTGACGCGACTGGTGCTGCGGCTCACGGGGATCGAGGGCAAACTGAACCAGTACGCCGCCGGTGAGCGGTTCATCGCAGCCATCGAGCGCGAGGGCGGCCCGCGGGCGATCGACGTGTGCTGGCAGGCGGCCGTCAACCTGCCCTCGCTCGAAGAGATCCGCGATCCCGATCTGTGGATCGCCCGAATGGGGGCGTTGGTTGCTTGACACCGAGCCGGCCACGCTGACCCTGCTGGCGAAGTGCACGTTTCCTCCGCCGGGCACGAAGGTCACCTGTGCAGTGTCGGGCGGTGCCGATTCGATCACGCTGATGATCCTGGCGGTGGCAGCGGGATGCGTTGTCACCGCGGTGCACGTCGACCA
>DASWRR010000157.1:0-4001 GCA_036403055.1 Ilumatobacteraceae bacterium
CCACCGCGGTCGACGCCGATCACGAGACGGAAGTTGCCGGCGCGGCCGGCGGCAACTCCCGAGATCGCGTCCTCGACGACGACGGCATCAGCCGGGCCGACACCGAGGGCCTCGGCGGCATAGACGAACATGTCGGGCGCCGGCTTACCCGCGAGGTGGTGCTCGACCGCGACGACTCCATCCACGACGACGTCGAACCGATCCTCGATGCCGGCGGCCTGCAGTACAGGTCTGGCGTTCCTGGACGAGGACACGATCGCGCTGGGGATGCCGGCGGCATCGATGACGTCCATCACTCTCAACGATCCGGGATACGCCTTGATCCCCTCGCGCTGCAGGACATCGTTGAACATCTCGTCCTTGCGATTTCCCATCGCGCAGATCGTGTCGTCGCCCGGCGGATCGGAAGGATCTCCCCACGGCAGGTCGACGTGTCGAGCGTCGAGGAACGACTTCACACCGTCGTACCGAGGCTTGCCGTCCACGTAGGTCAGGTAGTCGTTGCCGTCGAAATCCCATCGCTTGAACAGTTCGGCCCAGGCGCGCTCATGGATCTCGGCGGTCGGCGTGACGACTCCGTCGAGATCGAACAGCACTGCCCGGAACGACACCCAGTCCACGATCTCACCTGCGCTCACCGCCGGCATCGTAAACGCGATGTCGCGTGGTGGGCTCAGCGACGAGCGAAGGTTTCGGCGGCCTTGCTGTCGAACTCGTAGCCGACGAAGACGTCGGATCCGACGATCCAGGCGTCGTGGCCTGGTTCGATCACGTAGGCATCACCGGCGCCGATCTCGATCTCGGTGCCGTCGTCGTGGCGGACGTGCATCAGGCCAGCGGCGACCATTCCTTCGTGGTGGATCTGACAACTGTCGGTTCCCGCTATCGGCTTGATGCAATCGGACCACCGCCAACCCGGCTGCAGCGTCATCTTCGCCGCCTTGACGGAACCGAGGTCGACGACGTGTACCTCGGTCTTGTCCGGTGTCCGACGTTCATCAGGCGATTCGAAACTCTTCTTCGTCACTCCGGCCATCGTGTCCTCCAAGTCGATTGCTGCGTTCACCTACAGTCGTCCTGGCGGGGCGCGCGTTACAAGAAGTTTTTCTGGAAGTTGAGATGCTCGCTCGACCTTGCTGCTGCAGACGTCAGGCAAGACACGTCTGGTCGGGGTGCAACGCGAGGTCGACGAGGCGACGATTCAGGGCGAAGGTGCCGGGCGTCTGTCCACCCGTTCCGCGTGATGACCCTGGCCATGTGTGGGTGCCGTCGGCGATCTCGAACATCTCGGTGCACGCCGCGCAGCCCGACATGTCGAGCCGTTCGACAAACGCATCGATCTGGTTCGGCGGCGGAACCTGCGGCGGGCAATGGTTGACCGCCGACGCCATTGTTTCGAACCACTGCTCAGCCGGCAGGAACGGAGGTCGCCCGTCCGCAAAGCCGACGGTTTGGTCGAGCTCTCCGACGACCACCGACACTCCGATGGGCACAGCGTTGGAAGGGCTGCAGTGCGCCAGGACCGCGTCGTCGACCGCCGGTATCACCAGCACCGCTGCGGCGAACGTGTTCTCGAGCCGGGCGTCGCAGAGCGCAACCAAGGCCATCCCTGCACCGTTCGACTCGCCGGAGATCACCATGCGTTGACGGTCGACGCATCCCGTTCCGACGGCGACATCAATGATCTCTGAGAGTGCTTCTACGTCATCCGTCCCCGACGTCGAGAACAAGCCGGCACCGCTGTTCCAACCGAATCCGCCCGTTGCTGTTGGCGTCCCCTCGGGATACATCACGGCGACACCATCGACGTTCGCGAGGTGCGTGAGCTCCGAGAACTTCTCGATCGCCTGGGGCGTGCCGGTGTAGCCGTGCATCACGATGATCGTCGGAGCCGGTGAACGGGAGGCTGCTGGGCGAAGGATCAGATGACGTCCGCTCGGTGTCGTCAATGGCTTCGCTGGGCGAGCACACGTCGCCGTCGGTCGTGAGGCCGTCGAGCCTTGCTCGACCGTCGCGGCCACCGTCGTCGATGTCGTCGGCGCGGCCGTCGTCGACTGGGCAGTCGTGGGCGCCGGCGTGCGGTCGGCTGTGTCGACGCTGCGCGCCAAGGGCAGCACCGAGACGCGAGTGTCGTCGGGCGTGCTCGGCGAAGCAACCGGCGACGTGTCCGCGGCGCACCCCGTGAGGACAGTCGCGAGCGCGAAGGCGAGTGCCGCGCTCAGCCCCAGACGCATCGTCTCGTCATCAGATCGACCAACGAGCGATCGGCGAGAACCTGTTGCGCTGAGATCATCCCCTGGAGCGTCGTGAGCTTGCCCGCTACACCGCCGTGCTCGACGACGGCGCCAGTCGACGGGTTGGCCGACCACTGCAGGCAGTACAGCGAGGTTCGCCTTCCGTTGATCTCGTTCGCCACGGAGACGATCAGGTGTCGATATCCGTCACCTTGCGGGCGCGAGTCGAGCAGGATCAACGAAGCACGGTCGAGCCCGTTGTATCCCGCGAACGCGCTGTCCGGAAGCCCTCGCTTCGCCGGCTCGAGGCTGCGAACTGCGTTCCAATCGCCTGCGGCAAGTGCGTCCGCGAGCTGCTGAGCAAGCCCGAAGGATGCACCGACGTCGGCAAAGGTCAAACCGCTCGGCAACGGGTCCTTGAGCACCTCCGGCGTTCCCGGGCCAGCCACGGTTGCAACCGTAGAGGGCTGTGGTGGTCCCGCAACGACCGTCGTGGGCGGCACACTGGTCGGCGGCACGGTCGTTGGCGGCGGCACCGTCGTCGGCGAGGCGGTGGTCGGCGCAACCGTCGCCGGCGGCAGGGTGATCGGAGCGATCGACGTGGCGATGGTCGTCGACACGGACACCGTCGCGACGGAAGGCGGGGCAGCTGAGCTCGGCGTGACCGAGAGGGGCGGGAGTGTCTCGAGCGTCGTCGCGTTCGGGGACACGCGATGGCTGACCGCTCGGACGCCGACCGCAATCAGGAGGCCAAGCAGTGCGAACGCCGCGAACATCACGATGACGACTTGCCATCCGATCCCTGTACGTGGCGGCTCGTGGTCGTCGAACGGAAAGTCGATCGTCGGAGGGACCTGCGGCATCGGCATGGTGTCGCGGACGTACAGATCTTCTGGGCGTGGTGGCGGCAGCGGCGACGGGAGCCGTTCGGTCGTCACCGTCCGCTGCCCGAACGTGGGGTCGGTCGCTGAGATGATCGGCGGAAGAGGGATCTCCTCCCGATGCTGCATCGGGCTGGTCACGGCGCGCCGCGAACGACGATCGTGCACTTGCAGGGCCCTCGTCTTGCGAGGTTGAGACATCGAACCACCTGTTTCCCGGTTACCGAGCCGCCGCTCAGTCATTCACAAGGTCGCCGTGGAACTACCCAATTTCAGTCGTCTCAACCCTCGGGCTATCGAGGCGACCTCGGCACGTCAACCCACTGACCTACAGCGAAGATGTCTTTCGCCGGCGTTCTGTCGACCGGTTCTACGTGGTCGTCGAGGAGGGTCAGGTTGCCGTCCCGGCCGGCACGATGGAGGGAGTATCCAGCGTTGCGGAGCAGGTCGATCGGCGACTGCAGGTCACCGGCCTGCGACCCCTCGATCTGCCACCCAGCCCATTCGAACTGCATGACGTCGATGCGCTGCTCGGCGAGCGCACGACACGCGCCCGCGAGCACAAGTCGTTCTGCACCTTCAACGTCGATCTTGACACCCTTGGCGTGCCGATCGCCGAGGATCGAGTCGAGGGTCACCGCCTCGACCTCGATCTCTCCGCCGGTCGCGCCGTCGAGCACGAGGTGGTTGTACGAGTCGAGCCCCTGTGTGAATCGGAACGTGCCGGGCTTGTCGGCGACGGCAACGTTCAACGCGCGAGCGCTGTACCCGTTGATCTTCAAGTGCTCGAGCAGGCGTTCATAGTTGTGCGGATCCGGTTCGCAGGCGATCACTTCGGCGCCGAGATCCAGGGCGAAGATCGTGTAGATACCGATGTTCGAACCGA
>DASWRR010000158.1:0-5721 GCA_036403055.1 Ilumatobacteraceae bacterium
CACGCGACGCATGCCATCGGGAGCAGGGCACGATGCGCAGATGCTCGCCCGCGTGTGCCCGACGTCGATGGTCTTCGTGCCGAGCGTCAACGGGTTGTCGCACAACATTGCCGAGTACACGACACCCGACGACGTCGAGGCCGGCGCGAACGTGCTGCTGCAGGTCGTGCTCGATCGCGCAATGCAGTAGCGGTCGACAAACGAAGGGCGCCGGCCGAAGCCGACGCCCTTCGAATTACCGCAGCCCGATGTGCAGTCGGGTGAACTCTAATGGATTTCTAGACACCGATCGATGGGTCGATGAACTCATTTGTGACGATGTCCTCGGCCTTCAAACCATCCTTCGGCGGTGAGCCAAGGCCGGTGTAGACGGGGATTGCAATCTTGATCAGATCGTTGACACGGGTGAGGTCGAAGTTGCCGACCGTCGAGTCAGGACCGTTGCCGACGAGGCCGTCGGCCTTGATCGTCTTCACGGCGTAGTCGGCGACGCCCTGGCTGTACACCCAACCGTTGTCGAACTTGGCAACGGCATCGAGGATGACCTTGTTCGCAGCCGTCGGATCGTTCAAGTAGTCGACGCTCGACTGCTGGATGATCGGGACGAGCGCCTTGAAGCAGTCGGCGTACTTGGTGATGTTCTCCGGCTTCGTGGCGATCGACTCGGCGTAGTTGTTCCAGCCGTTGTCGTTGACGTACGAGTAGGCGACGGGCTTGCCCCAGTCCTTGATCTCGTTCTGGTAGATGTACGGCTCTGCCGAGCCGAAGCCCTGCTGGCCGGCCTTGCCCTGATCAGCGACGAACAACGCCGGGGTGCCGTCGTAGGAACCGTCGACCTTGTCCTTCGGGATGATGCCTTGTGAGGTGAAGTAATCCATCCACGCCGCGCTGCTGAAGTACCGCACGAGCATCCCGGACTTACCGATGTCGGTGAAGTTCTTCACGTTCGGATAGGTGGCAGGGTCCCACATGATCATCTGTGGGTTCTTCTCGAAGCCGGACTCGATGGCGACGGTCGGGAACTGGGCCGAGTTCTGGATCGCCTCGTCGGTGTAGACGTAACCGAGCAGGATGCTCGGGTCGGTGTACATCTGCGCGGTGACGGTTCCGAATCCGATCGCCGGACCACCGGAACGAACCTCGATCTTGACGCCGGTATCGACACCGCCGCTCGCGGTCAGTGTGCCGGTGACCGACACCTTGGCCTTGTCGATCGAGTAGTCGCTGCCGATCAGGTTGTAGAGGAACCCGTGCTCTCCCTCAGGGTTCCAGTCCGTCTGGATGACGACGGTTGCCGGGCACACCTTGGCGAGCGAACCGGCTGCTGCGCCGCCGGCCGGCGCAGATGTCGCGGTCGCTGCCTGCGTCGCAGTCGGTGCCGACGTCGACTGCACTGCGGCGGTTGTGGCCGCCGCGTTGGTCGCTGCCGCCGCGTTGGTGGGCGCCGGAGCGGCCGTGGATGTTGATGAGTTGTCGCTTCCGCATGCTGCCAGGACCATGGCCCCGGCCATCGAGACGGCGATCAACGAACGTGTGTGACGTCGCTGCATCTGTTCTCCCTTTTTGTCTGTGTGTTCACGCTGATGGATTGTGTGCGGCGGACGATGCGTCAGCCGCTCTTGCGGGTGGACTCGTACCAACGTCCCACGACGAGGTTGTTGAGCCATCCGAAGATGATGAAGACGACGATGCCGAGGGCGGCCGCCAGGACGAGTGCACCGTACATCTGGGGGAATTGGGCTCGGGATCGATAGGAGTCGAGCAGGATGCCGACCCCTTTGTCGCCACGCTTGAAGAAGATCTCGCCGACGATCGCGCCGATCACCGAGAGGCCTGCCGCGATGCGGAACCCCGTGAAGATCGTCGGCATCGCGTTCGGCAGTTGCAGCTTGCGCAGTCGCGTCCACCGCGACACGTGATGCAGCGTGAACAGATCGTGCTGGCCGCGATCCGCCGACAGCAGACCGAACAACGTGTTCGACACGATCGGGAACAGCGAGATCAGGACGCAGACGAAGATCCGTGACGGGATGTCGAACCCGAAGATCGAGCCGATGATCGGTACCAACGCAAGGATCGGGATGGCCTGCATTGCGACGAGGTACGGCCAGATCGAGCGTTCGAGCCAGCGCGCTTGCGACATCACGATCGCGAGCGCCATGCCGAGCACGATCGCGATCACGAGGCCTTGCACGGACACGCGTGCAGTCCAGTACAAGCCTTTCAGGAGCGCCGTCCGGTTCGTCTCGTCGAGGAAGCTTTTCTGAATCACACGGTGCGGGGGAGTGATCAGGAACTTCGGCTTGTCCCAGATGTGTTCGAGCGCCCAGTACGACATGAAGTACCAGAACCCGATGAACCCGGCGAACCCGACCACCGGGGCCAGGTAGTCGCCAACGTTGCGCTGCGACCTCGAGGGACGTGGTGCGTCGTCGACCGCCACGTGAACGTCGTCGATCTGGACGGGGTTCTCGAGGTTCGCTTGATACGTCATACGTGTGCTCCTCGGAGCGCGTGCGAGACCTCACCGGAGAGCTCGGCGAACTCCGGCGCGAATCGCAAGTCGTGCGAACGCGGGTACGAGAAGGGCACCTTGAAGTCACCGATGATCCGACCCGGGCGGGCCGACATCACGAGCACCCGCGTCGACAGGAACACCGCTTCATAGATCGAGTGGGTGATGAACAACGACGCGAAGCCCTTCCGTTGGAAGAGGTTCAGCAGCTCGTCGTTCAGCTTCTCGCGGGTGATCTCGTCGAGTGCGCCGAACGGCTCGTCGAAGAGGAACACCTTCGGGTCCATCACCAGCGACCTGGCCAGCGAGCAGCGCATCTTCATGCCACCGGAAAGCTGCTTCGGGTACTTCTTCTCGAAGCCGTCGAGGCCGACCAGCGCGATGTTCTCCGCCGCACGCCGCTCGCGCTCCACCTTGTCGATGCCCTCGAGCTCGGCGAGCAGTTCGACGTTCTTCTGGACCGTCCGCCACTGCAGCAACGTTGCATCCTGGAACACGTAGCCGACGTGACCGGGGTCGATGTTGACCTGTCCGTCGGTCGCCTTGGTGAGTCCGGAGGCGATCCGCAGCAGGGTGCTCTTGCCACAGCCCGACGGCCCGACGACCGTGACGAACTCGCCGGCGCGGACGTCGAACGTGGTCTCCCGAAGTGCTTGAGTGCCGTCGGGAAAGACCATCGACACTCCGTCAAAACTCAAAGCAGGAGCAGCCCCTACGTCGCCCATCTGCACCACCGTAGCCGGATCGGTCGAGGCGCCGATTATTCCCTGGGCGCTCAATGCATCACCATCCCGCCGGTCACGTTCATCGCCTGGCCGGTGCAGTAAGCAGCCTCGTCGGACGCGAGGAACAATGCCATGTTGGCCACGTCGGACGGCTCCGCCAGGCGGCCGAGCGGCGACTTCGACGACCACTCCTTGACCATCTCGTCGGTCCTCGTGGCCGCTCCCATCTCGGTGAGGACGTACCCGGGACAGATCGAGTTGACGGTGATCCCAAATGGTCCGAGCTCCTTGGCAGCGACTTGCGTCAGCGAGATCACGGCTGCCTTCGACGCCGCGTAGTGCGCCTGGTTCGGGCCGCCGACCTTGCCGCCCATGCTCGCCATGTTGATGATCGCGCCACGGCCGTTCGGGATCATCGCTTTCGCTGCCGCCTGGATCGTCAGGAGCATGGCGCGGACGTTGACGGCAAACGTGAGATCCCAATCGGCCGGATCGATCTCGATCAGCGGCGCCATCTTCAAGATGCCGGCGTTGTTGACGAGGATGTCGAGGCCACCCATGTCCTGGATCGCCCGATTGGTGACCTCCACGGTCGAGTCCGTGTCGGCGAGATCCACTTGGTACACGCGTGCGTCGAGCGCCTCGCCGGTGGAGGTGAGGCGGTCGAGGTCGATGTCGAGCAAGGCGAGCACGGCTCCCTCGCGCCGGAACGTCGCCGCGATCTCGGCGCCGATTCCACGAGCGGCGCCGGTGATCAGCGCGCGTCGTCCGGCTAGCCGGCCACTGTTGCTCCCCATTGCGACGGATTGTAGGGCAGCGATTCCGCGCCTTCAGCCGCGATCGTGTGAACGCTCTGTTTCGGCAACCAAGCCATCCCGGATGAGGACGCGATCAGTAGGACCGAACGCGATTGCCTCACGCACCGAGCACGCTTTGACAGCGACCAGGTCGCCGCTACGGGGCAGTCCGATGGCGCTCCGAGCGGCCGTGGTCACCATGGTCAGCGCATCGATCGGCAGCACATGGGAGGCCATCACCATCAGTCCTGCGGTCTCGAGCGGATCGCCGCGGCCGACCGGGTTGAACGGGTCCTGCAGGTTGTCGGCACCCGCTGCGACGTTGACTCCGGCGGCACGGAGCGCCTTCACGGCGGTGACGGCCCTTGGCATCGCGACCTGGCAGTCGCGGCCTTGCAGGAACAGGTTCGTGTGGGGCAGCGCTATGACGCTGATCCCTGCCGCCGCCACCTTCTCGGCGACCTCCTGCTGGCGTCGGTCCGTCTGCACCGCCAGCGACACACAGTGGCTCGCGGCGACAGCGTGCGCGAAGCCGGTGGCGACGACACGCTCGGCGAGATCCTCCAACGCCAACATCGCCGGGTTCAGGGTCTCGTCGGTGTGGAGATCGACGGGAAGGCCGGCCTCGGCGGCCAGGCTCAGCAGGCTGTCGTTCGCCGCGGCCGGGTCACTTTCGAGATGCGGGCATCCGCCGATCCCGTCGATGCCGAGATCGATCGCATCGCGCAGGAGCGCGCGTTGGTCGGATCCCTCTGGCCCGATCGACGGCCAGGCACACAGCGCGACAACCTGGATGTCGATGAGACCGCGAAGCCGATCGCGGACATCGAGCAGGGCCGCGACCGACGTCAGCCGTGCCGCGAGCGTGAGGTCGACGTGCGTTCGGATCGCGGTGCACCCGTTGGCCAGCAGCAATCGAGCAGCCCGCTCGGCGCGCTCGATCGTGTCGTCGACGGTGATGGAGTCGCGGGCCCGTTCCATCGCGAGGATCGCGCCCACGAGATCGCCGGTCGGGTTCTCGACGCGCTCGGCGAGAAACGCCTTGTCGAGATGCGCGTGCGGCTCGACGAACGCGGGCAGCAGGAGGTAGCCGTCGCGCACGAACGCGCGCGCCTCCGGCGTCAGTTCGTGTGTCGCGGACGTCGTCACACGAGTGGCGTACCGGTGATCGGCCGACGCTCGATCGGCTCACCCAGACGGGGGAAGACCTCCTCGGCCACCAGGTGCATCTGCTCCGTCATGTCCTCGCGGGTGAGGCCTGGATAGTCGAGGAAGAGGCAGATGTGCTTGAGGTCGAGCAGGTCGCGCCAATAACCGATGGCGTCGACCGCGTCGTCGATCGATCCGATGATCTGGATCTTCTGCTCGTTGCTCTCCTCGACCGTCGGGCAGTGATTGAACGCGACCTTCGTGCCATCAGGGTTGCGATAGCTGCTGAACCTGCCGTACGGAGAGAGGAACTTGTTGAACTCGTCCTGTCCCGGACGGCCCTTCACGAGTGCCTGTTCTCGCGTCTTCGCGACGTGCAGGTTCAGCACGAGACAGCGATCCTCGCCCGGTCCGACCGGGGTGCCGCAGGCCTCACGGATCTCCGCGTAGCGATCCCACTTCTGCTTCTGGCTGTCGGCGTTCTGCAACCAGTACACCGCTCGGTGGCCGGCCTTCGGGACGTACTCGATCGTCT
>DASWRR010000159.1:0-5277 GCA_036403055.1 Ilumatobacteraceae bacterium
CGCCGTCCAACTGCGCGCCCATCTGCCGGTCCAACGAGGGACCGCGATCGCGCACGGTGACTTCCGCTTCGGGAACTGCTTGACGGACGTCGGCGAAGGCCGCATCAACGCGGTGCTCGACTGGGAGCTGTGCACGCTGGGCGACCCACTCGCCGACCTCGGCTATCTCGGTGTGTACTGGTACGACGGGACGCCCGAGACCGTCCGTGCGAACGACCCGACGTCGGCCGGCGGGTTCATGTCGTACACCGACCTCGTCGAACGATATGCAGTGCGAACTGGGCGCGACGTGTCCGGCATCGGCTACTACATCGCTTTCGGCTGCTGGCGACTCGCGGTGATCAGCGAGGGTGTCTACTCGCGGTACGTGCATGGCGCGATGGGCGACGACGGTGACATCGATGTGTCGGCGTTCAAGGAGTCGACGGAGGTGCTTGCCGAACGGGCCCGTAGGGCGATGAACGCGTGGGCCTGACGACGCCGCTCGAGTGCGGGACGCGGCCGCGTCGCCGCGATCACGTCAGTTGATGCCGAGGGCGTCCACGGCGTACTGCTTCGCGGTCGTGTAGTCCGCCTTGCCGTTCGGACCGCGGGGAACCTCGGCCACGAAGACGACGCGCTTCGGTGCCTTGTACCGGGCGAGCTGCGTCTTCACGTGATCGATGACGTCGCTCTCGTCGAGGTCGGTGCCGTCGGTCGCGGCAACAGCGGTGACCGCCTGGCCGAATCGCGGATCGTCGACGCCGACCACCAGGCAGTCGCGCACGCCGGGCACGCGCTTCACCGCCTCCTCGACCTCTTCGGGGAATATCTTCTCGCCGCCGGAGTTGATGACCTGACTGCCGCGACCGAGGAGGATCAACGTGCCATCCGCGGCGACCCGCGCGAGGTCGCCGGGAAATGCGTACCGCACGCCGTCGACCGTTCGGAACGTGCTCGCCGACTTCTGGGGGTCCTTGTAGTACCCGATCGGCACGAAGCCCCCGGCGGCGACGATCCCGATCTCGTCCGACCCCGGTGTCACCTCTCGGCCATCGTCGGTGAACACCTTGGTCGTCGGGTTCTGCGTGAACTTCGCCGTCTCCGTCGAACCACCGCGTGTGCTCATCTGGTTGCCCATCGAGCCTTCGGTGGATCCGATCGCGTCGAAGAGCACGACGTCCGGAATGCGTTCGAGCAGTTGCTGCTTGACCTCGGTCGTCCACATCACGCCCGACGACAGGATCACCCTGACGCTCGACAAGTCGTACGGTCGTCCGTCCGCGGCGGCTCCGTCGATCGCGGCAACGAGCGGCTTGGCGAACGCATCACCGACGATCACGAGCGATGTGGCGCGACGCTCCTGGACGGTTCGTAGCACCTCGTGAGGATCGAGTGTCCGACTGGTGAGGGTGATCACTTCGCCACCGGTGAGGTGGGCGGCGAACGCACCCAGCCACAGCCCGGTGCCATGCATCAACGGCGCGCACGGAATGGTGATCATCCTGTTTCCGGCCTCGGTGATCGTCCGCACGAGTGGCGCAACGTCCTCCGCGGCGCGCGGCACACGCTGGCCGAGGAACGGGAAGCCAGAGCGCAAGAAGAGCGCGACGTGCGATGCCATGTCGTACATCACGCCCTTCGGCATTCCGGTGGTTCCTCCGGTGTAGAGGATGTAGACGTCGTCGTCGCTGCGGGCGATGCGCGGCATCGGCTCATGTGCCGCAATCACGTCCTCATATCGGACAGCGCCCGCAACCCGGCCCGCGCCGCCGTCGTCGACTTCGATGAGCAGCTTCAGCTTCGGGAGCCGGTGGACGACCTGCGCGACTCGATCGCCCAGCGACGAATGGAAGACCAGCGCCTCCGAGTCGGAGTTGTCGAGCAGGTACAGCAGCTCGTCGTCGAGGTACCGGTAGTTGACGTTGATCGGGACGCCGCGGACCTTGAAGCCGGCGTACTGCGCCTCGAGGTACTCGTTGCCGTTGTACATGTACAGCGCGATCTTCGAGTCGTGCCGCAGACCGGCAGCGTCGTACGCCGCCGCCAGCCGTGCGGCTCGCTCGTCGTACTGCGCCCACGTCGTGACAACGTCGCCGTGCACGATCGCCGTCTCGTTGGGAATCGTGTCGGCGATCGATTCCCAGATCGTGGCGTAGTGCAGCTCCATGCCGGGAGCGTAGGTGATCAGTTCGCGACGGACAGCGTGGCGAACGACGAGGTCGCGGCGCCTTCTCGTATCGGCGTGCAGTCGTCGGGGAACTGATGCGACCACGTTGCCTCGAGCCCATCGACCGCTGTCAAGAACTCGTCGAGGCGAGGGAGCGCGGCGTCGACGACGTCGTGAAGCACGACGACCGACCACGCGTGCAGGGCGATGCGCCCCAGCGCGATGTCGACCCATCCCTCCGGGTCGCGCCAGTCACCGGGCAGCACGTTCCACAGCACGCACGTGTACCCGCGCGAGCAGAGCGTCGCGGCGCCGGCAACGCTCATCAGCTGTTCGTCGACCACGCCGCCCGCTCCGTACGGCCGGAAGAGCAGACCGTCGCCCCCGACCGCGTCGACGGCCGCGCGGGTGCGCTCGAGCTCCTCGTCGATCGTTGCCTCGTCCGCAACACCGAACTGCACCGAGTGGCTCCATGTGTGCCCGCCGAGATGATGACCTTCGGCGATGATCCGACGTCCAAGACGTTGACCTTCCGCCGTCGCCAGCTTGCTGCCGATCGCGAAGAACGTCGCCGGGACCGAGTGCGCCGCGAGGATGTCGAGCACGGGTTCGGTGATGCCTGGCGTCGGGCCGTTGTCGAATGTCAACGTGACGGTCGGTGATGTCATTCGGGGCGCTCGACCGTTCCGCCGGGATGGCGGGCGAACCGATCGGGGTCGACGCCGTGCACGGGACCGTCGGCATCCCATGGCCAGCCACCGAAGCCTGTGCGCTGATAGTCGGCGAACGCCTGCTCGATCTCCGCACGGGTGTTCATTACGAACGGTCCGTACTGGGCTACCGGTTCGGCGATCGGTCGACCCTGCAAGATCAGACACTCGACCGGCGTGTCGCCGGCGCGCACCACCAACTCTTCATCACTGCGAACGACGGCACCCGTCGACGAACCGATGGCGTGGTCACCGATCAGCAGCGATTCGCCCTCGAAGAAGTAGATCGTTCGCGCCACCCCATCGTGGACCGTCTTGGGGATGGTCCACGACGCGCCGGCGTCGAGGCGCAGCACCCAGATCGCAACCTCCGCGTCGTCGCGAGCCGCCCACGAGTTGGGTGGCGGCGAGGCAGGTTTGGCATCGCCGATCGCCCCGGCAACGACGGTCACACTCCCGCCGTCGAATTCGACGACGGGGATGTCGGCGGACCACAGCATCGTGAAGTACGGCTCGACCATCTTGTCGGACGATGGAAGGTTGAGCCAGATCTGGAACAGCTCCGTCGTGTTGGCCTCGACCGTGTCGACGAGCGGGAACATCTCGCTGTGGACGATGCCGGCGCCGGCGGTGAGCCACTGCGCATCGCCGCGACCGAATCGCGCCGTTGCTCCGAGTGAGTCGGAGTGGTCGATCAACCCCTTCCTCACGAGTGTGACGGTCTCGAATCCGCGGTGCGGATGTTGCGGGAACCCGGGAACTTCGGCGCCGTGGTACATCCGCCAACCTTCGACGGGCTGGAAGTCGTTGCCGATGTCGCGACCTGTCAGCGACTCCGCTGCGGGCCCCAGCCGGCCGTTGCCAGCGGGGTACAGATCGAGGTGATGGACACAGAACAAGAACGGATCCGCTGTCGGCCACTGGAATCCGAGAGGGATCTCTTGGAGAACTGGATCTGACATACGTCGAGTTTACGGGCTACACCAACGAGGCAATCACGTCGCCGAGCTGGCGCAGCGACCGAACCTCGAACGCTCCGCGGCACAGGGCGCGGTAGTCGTCCATCGCCGAATCCGTCGCGCCCCACTCGTCCTCCGGCTCCGGGTTCAGCCAGAACAGCCGGCGTGCCTGCTCAGAGATAGCTCGCAGCGCGTCGGCCCCGTCGGGGCGATAGTTCGTCCGCGCGTCGCCGCAGATGATCACGGTCGAACGCGGCGACACCGCGTCGGCGAGGTGGTGGTCGACGAAGCGGGTGAACGCCCGCCCGTAGTCGCTGTGACCGTCCTCGCCGAGCACACCACGGCGTTCGACGAAACGGTTGACGTGGATCTCGTGGCGAGCCGATTCGAACAGATCGGTGACCTCGGCGATGCCGTCGACGAACGCGAAGCTACGAACCCTGCGCAGCTCGTCGTGGAGCGCATGCACGAGCGTGAAGGTGAACTGGGCGAACTCGGCGACGGATCCACTGACATCGCACAACAGCACGAGCTCCGGACGATGCGGATGGCGCCGGCGCATCACGACGTCGAGCGGCACGCCGCCGGCCTGGAGCGACCGTCGAACCGTGCGCCGCGGATCGAGGCGACCAGTGCTGCGCAGACGGCGATGACTGCTGATGCGCGCGGCGAGTTGTCGCGCGAGTGGCTGCACGACGCGGCGGAGCTCGCTCAGCTCGAGCGACGACAGCTGCAGCATGTCGCGATCAGCCAACGCCGTCCCGATGTCGACGTCGGTGTGATCGAGTCGCGTCGCCGACAGACGCGCCGCGATTTCGGCGGCCAGTCGCCGGCGGAAGTGCTCGAGCATCGCGGCGAACTCGTTGCGCGCCAACATCAGCTCGAGCTCGGTGAGCTCGCCTTCACGACGAAGTTGTTGCATCGCGGCACTCAACATGCGAGACAGGTCGAGGGCACGCATGACCTTGTGCAAGTAGTACCGCTCGCTGTGCTCCGAGTCGCCATCGAACCCTGCGAGCGCCTCGACGGCCTGTTGGGCGAGTAGCGCGATCTGCGCGTCATCACCTTGTTGCATCGCGTTCAACAGCGCGTTGGACAACTGGCTCGGCGTCGCCGCGACGGCGGCATCGTCAGCGGCACGCTCGCCGCCATCCGCCGCGATCGGGCCGCTCGGCCCGGCGAACGCCGCGTGGAACGCGCGGTCGAACTCGCCCGTCGGGTCGGCACTCTTCACCAACGTGGCGCGCAATCCGGCCTTCACCGACTGAGGTTCGTCGAGCGGTAGATGCGTCAGCGCGGTGAACGCGTCGATGACGGCACCCGTCGTGACGTCGATGCCGCGACGCCTCAAGTGATCGACGAGAACCTCGACGCGACCGATCAGCGGATGGATGCGCCACAACGTACCAGCGCGCCAACTCGGTGTTATGGGGGATGTGTGGCCGGTGCTGCGACCCGT
>DASWRR010000160.1:0-3547 GCA_036403055.1 Ilumatobacteraceae bacterium
TGCTGGTCGGCCGAGGTCGGTGCCGTCGAGGTACGCGGGGAGGGGGTCGTCGAACTGTCGACGGTGCTGCATGTGGGATCGCCGAAACCCGACGTCGACTACACCGCCGGCTATCGGCTTTGCGCCGTTCGGCTCGACGAAGCACCGACTTTCAGAGTCACTGCACCACTTCGCGACCTGCCTGTCGACGCCGAGGCGATCGGGATCAGGGTCCGGCTCTCGTGGTCGATTCGCGAAGGTTCACCCCTTCCGGTGTTCGTGCCGGTCGAGGATCTCACGTGAGTTCGATCAAGGATCGTGTCGCGGTCGTGGGTGTCGGCACAACGCCGTACTCACGCGACAGCGGACGCACTTCCGCGAGCCTCGTCGTCGAGGCGTGCATTGCCGCAATACGTGATGCCGGACTCGACAAAGGAGCCATCGATGGGCTGTGTGGCTCCAACCGTGTCGAGCCGGCGCAATACATGCAAAGCGCGCTCGGCCTGACAGCGTGCACCTGGTTCGCGAACACGGTTGTGCCGATCCAGCACCAGGTGATCGAAGCCATGAACGCCGTCCACTCCGGGTCGTGCACGCACGCTCTCGTCTATCACGGCAACTATCGAGCCTCGGGTGTTTCGCGGTCTGCCGGCGGCAGCCCGTTCCGGGCCCGCTACGGCGCGGGTTTCAATGTTCTCGCGTCCGAACCCGAGACCTTCAAATCACCTGTCGGCTACGCGCCCTGGGCGGCGTGGTACCTCCGCCGATACAACATAGGTCGAGAAGTGCTCGGCAAGGTTGCGATCAACAGCCGCTCGAACGCGGTGATGAACGCACACGCCGCGATTCGTACGCCCCTGACCATGGCGGACTACCTGTCAGCGCGGATGGTCCGCGATCCACTGACGATGTTCGACATGGACTATCCCATTGACGGCGCCGATGCGTTCGTTTTCACTTCCGCAGAGCGCGCCCGCGACCTGCACGAGACTCCGGTGCTGTTGCACGCCGCAGTGATGGGCCTCGGCTCCGAAACGTTCGAAGATCAGGTCAGCGACCTCGACCACACCGGCCAACAGGTCGTGGTTCGTCAACTCGCCGAGCGAAGCGACATCGGCCGAAACGACGTCGACGTGTTGTTTCCATACGACGGTTTCTCGATCATTTGCGCTCGATGGTTCGAGGCGCTCGGGTTCTGTGGCCCCGGCGAGGCCAACGCCTTCTTCGACGACCATTGGGACGAGGCGACGAATCGCCTGTTGATCAATGGCCGCGTCCCGGTGAACAGCCACGGCGGCAGCCTCAGTGACGGAGGCGTCCAGGGATCGAACCACTTCCGCGAGGCGGTGCTGCAACTACGAGGCGAGGCCGGACCACGACAAGTCTCCGGTGCGAAGAGCGCGCTCCTCACCCCCGGAGGCATGTTCTTCAACTCCGGCGGGATCGTGCTGCGCCGTGACTGATGCACCGATGGTTGTCGTTGGCACCGGGGTGGCCGGCGGCTCAGCCGCGATCGCAATGCGCGCGGCCGGCTACGAGGGGAGGATCATCCTCATCGGCGATGAACCCGGCGCGCCGATCTCGCGGCCCCCGCTCTCGAAGCAGGTCTTGCAAGGAAAGTTGCCGGCCGACAAGGCGAGGCTCCGTCCGGCATCCTTCTTTGCTGACCGCGACGTGGAGATCATGGGTGCGACAGTTGAGCGGATCGATCTCGCCCGCAAGCGCGTCGTCCTCGCCGATGGCGAGGTGGTGCCGTTTGATCGGTTGCTCCTCGCCACGGGCGGTAGAGCAAGAGTCCTTGCCACCGACCCCGACGCCCCGGTGTACACACTCCGGACGATCGCCGACGCGGTTGCTATCCGCGAGCGGCTGGCGGCGGGCGAGTCGTTGGTCGTGGTCGGCGCCGGATTCATCGGTGCAGAGGTTGCTGCGACGGCTCGTTCGGTGAGCTGCGACGTCACAGTGCTCGAGGCCGCCTCACAGCCGATGTCTCGCGTGCTGCCGCCACAAATCGGTGAGTTCTTCGGCGATCTGCACCGGGGCAACGGCGTGTCATTGCTGACCGATGTCGGGATCGACCGAATCGCCAACAACGGCGGCCGCGTCCGCTTCGACCTTGCAGACGGGCAATTGCTCGGAGCCGATTTCGCTGTCGTCGGTGTTGGCATGGTGCCGAACGTCGAACTTGCTGCCGATGCCGGACTCGAGGTTTCCAACGGCATCGTGGTCGACGCCATCTGTCGCACCAGCCATCCCGATGTCTTCGCCGCTGGCGACGTTGCGAATGCTCCGAATGGTCTTCTCGGCCGGCGCGTTCGGGTGGAGCACTGGCAGAACGCCCAGCACCAGGCCGCGGCGGCCGCACGCAACATGCTCGGCGCCTCCGAGGAATTCGCGGAGATCCCGTGGGTGTGGACCGATCAGTACGGCTTGAACGTGCAAATCGCCGGCGATCCGTCGCCTGACGACGATGTGCACGTCACTGAAGCACTCGGCACCACGCCCGGCGTCGCATTGTTCTCTCGCAACGGCGTCATCAGCGGCGTTCTCGGTGTGGATTCCGGCGACACCGTTCAGGCGGTACGCCGCCTGATGGCATCAGGAAGACAGTGGCCGATCAGTGAGTTCAGCAGCTCCGACCTAGCGGCGCGCTGTGCAGAGCTGGAGTCGCGCTGACGGTGCCCTCGCCTTCGCCGGTACGTCGTGCGTATACTGACGACGCTCGGCAGTGTCATGCCGCGATGAAGGGAACGACACAATGTCTATCCGCGTACAGCCATTGGATGCCGCATTCGGTGTACAGGTCGAGCTCGACCCGTCGGTCGAGCTGAACGAGCAGGACCGCGAGTCGATGCGGTCGTTGTTCCTCGAACACCATTTCCTGTACGTCCCCAGCGAGGGCATGTCAGTAGACGAGCAGGTCCGAATCTGCAGCTACGTCGCCAACGTTTTGACCGACGAGGGCACGCCCCCGGAGGCATACGTTTCGAGCCCGCGCGGAAACTCGGTGCTGCCCGACATCGAACTGCCATGGCACTCCGACATGAACTTCAACGTGATGCCGCACATCGGTGCGTCGCTGTACGCCGAGGAGGTCGACGAGCTCAGCAGTCCGACGTGGTACGCAAGCGCAACTCGAGCGGCGAAGACGCTGCCCGAAGAACTGCGCGCACGCATCGCTCCGTTGACCGCGCTGCACGAATTGCCACAGATCCCCAAGGACGCGATGGGCGGTCACGACGTCGCGACCGAGGTCGATGTGGCAGTCGCCGCGACACGGCACCCGCTCCTCTGGGAGCATCCGATCACTCACGAGCCCTTGCTGTACATCTCGGAGCGCCAGAGCAAGCAGGCCACCGTGATCGAAGATCTCGACACGACCGATGCCACGGAGATCATCGGCGAAGTTCTGTCGTATCTGTACTCGCCCGACAACGTGGTGGAACATCGGTGGAAGTTCGGCGATCTGGTCATCTGGGACAACATGGCGGTGCAACACCGACGCAACTCGGTCAGCGGACGGCGAACGCTGCGCCGTCTTGCCCTCGTTGAAGGATCAGGTGAAGGT
>DASWRR010000161.1:0-2389 GCA_036403055.1 Ilumatobacteraceae bacterium
TGATGCCGGAGATGGACGGCTACGAGGTGTGCCGCCGGATCCGGTCCAACGAGTCGACGGAGTTCCTACCGGTCGTGATGATCACGGCCAGCGGTAGCGAGCAGCGTCTGAACGCCTTGTTGGCCGGCGCCGACGACTTCATCACCAAGCCCTTCGACCAGAGCGAACTGCTGGCCCGGGTGGCGTCGTTGGCACGCATCAAGCGATATCACGACACGATCCGGCGCCAAGCCGCCGAATTGGCCAAGTGGAACACCGAACTCGAAACACGTGTTGCGGCACAGGTATTCGAGCTGGAGAGGACGAACCGGTTGCGCCGCTTCTTCTCGCCGCAACTGGCCGATGTGGTCGTCGGCGACGAGCGCCTCCTCGAAAGCCATCGCCGCGAAATCGTGGTGCTGTTCGCCGATCTGAGGAACTTCACCCCGTTCGCCGAGACCAGCGAGCCCGAGGAGGTGATGGGTGTGCTCGCGGAGTACCACAAGGCGATGGGAACGCTGGTGCACGAATACCAAGGCACACTGGAGCGGTTCACCGGCGACGGGATCATGGTCTTCTTCAACGATCCGATCCCGCACGACGACGCTGCCGAGCGCGCCGTCCGGATGGCATTGAGAATCCGCGACGCCGTGAAGGACCTGGCCGTCGGATGGCGAAGGCGAGGCTACGATCTCGCCCTCGGACAGGGGATCGCCCAGGGCTTCGCGACGCTCGGCCGGATCGGCTTCGAAGGCCGCTTCGACTACGCCGCGATCGGCAGTGTCACCAACCTCGCCGCGCGCCTGTGCTCCGACGCGGGGCCCTGGCAGGTGCTGGTCACCGACCGCATCCTGGCCGCCATCGAGAACGTCGCCGACGCCGAAGTCGTCGGCGACGTGCAACCCAAGGGATTCAGCCGGACCGTGCGAGTCCACAACATCTGCGCAATGAAGGAGCAGAGCACATGACGCAACTACAAGCCCCTGCCCGAACACTGGGTGAGCTCGACGAAGACGACCGCTACCGCGCGTTCGACGACCTGCAACTGTCGATGGGTCACGCGTGGGATTCGATCCAGAAGAACCTGGAGGACGAGTCGGTCGTCGTCGTCCCGTCGATCAGCATCGAGCGCACCACCGCGTCAAGCGGCACGGTCATCCAGGCGATGGAGGAGCGCGCCCTGTTCCTCCTGCTGCTGCTTCGTCAGCCGCGGCTGCAGATGATCTATGTGACGTCGCAGCCGATTTCGGAGGCGATCATCGAGTACTACCTCGGGCTGCTGCCCGGCGTCATCCCCAGCCACGCCCGCGCGCGGCTCACCCTGGTGCCGGTGGGCGATGCGTCGGCGACGTCGCTCAGCGCGAAACTGCTGGCGCGGCCACGGCTGCTGCAGGAGATCCGGTCACTGATTCCGGACCCAGAGCGGTGTCACCTGATTCCGTACAACACCACGCCGCTCGAGCGTGATGTCGCTATCTCGCTGGGCATTCCGATGTACGGAGCGGATCCCCGTCTCGTCGATCTCGGCAGCAAGACCGGTTGCCGTCGGATGTTCGAGGAGTGCGGTGTGGTGTATCCGGTGGGCGCGGAGGACCTTCACTCCGTCGACGACATCGTGGCAGCCGTGCAGGGCATGCGGCGGCGACGGCCGTCGATCACGCTGGCGATCGTCAAGATCAACGAAGGGGTGTCGGGCTCGGGCAACGCGTCGTTGGATTTGAACGGGCTACCGGAACCGGGTGCACCGGATGAGGCGACGGTGATCGCCGAGCGGTTGCGGAGCCTGGTGCCGGAGTCGGAGAAGCTGTCCGTCGACGCGTTTCTCACCGCGTTCGAGAAGGACGGCGGCATCGTCGAGGAGCGGATCACCGGCGTCTCGCTGGAAAGCCCGAGCGTGCAGATGCGGGCGTTGCCGGACGGCACGGTCGAGCTGCTGTCCACGCATGACCAATTGCTCGGAGGAGCGAGCGGCCAGAAATATCTGGGCTGCGTCTTCCCGGCCGACCAGGGGTACGCGGCCGCCATCGCCGAACCCGCGATGGTCGTCGGGCGCCATCTCGCGCAGCGGGGTGTATTGGGGCGCTTCGCAGTCGATTTCGTGACCGTGAAGGACGAAACCGGAGGGTGGACGCCGTACGCGATCGAGCTGAACCTTCGAAAGGGTGGCACCACCCATCCGTTCCTGACCCTGCAGTTCTTGTGCGGCGGCAGCTATGACGGCGAACGCGGCGTCTTCGTGACCCCCGAGGGCAACGCGAAGTACCTCGTCGCAACGGACCACCTCGAAGACGACCGGCTCAAAGTGCTGACCGTGGAGGACCTCTTCGATGTGGTGGTGCAGAACGGCGTGCACTTCGATCAGTCGCGTCGCACCGGAGTGGTATTCCACATGATCAGTTGCCTGACCGAG
>DASWRR010000162.1:0-5250 GCA_036403055.1 Ilumatobacteraceae bacterium
GATGCTCTCGCCGCTCGGGAGGTTCATGTCGGGTTCGACCCACATGCCGCCGACGGGGTGCCACTGACCAGCCGCGACCTTGTCGCGAATGCCGGCGAACATCGTCGGGTGACTGGTCTCGATCCACTCGTACTGCGCCGCCTGCGAGCACGTGAAGTGATAGTCGGGATAGTCGTCCATCAGGCGCAAGGCCGACGCGAACGTCCTCGCGCACTTGCGGTGCGTCTCACGAATCGGCCACAGCCACGCGGAGTCGATGTGCGCGTGCCCGACGGCGACCACACGATGTGAGCCGGCGCGTGCGGTGACATCGAGCGCGGTGCGGAGAAGTCGCCGGGCGCCCGCTGCGGAGCGCGCCACATCGTCGAGGTCGAGGGCGTTGAAAGCCACCTCGAGTTGGCGCAACACTCGGACGCGGCGCGGCTCGTCGGTCGGCAATGCGACCGCCAACCCGAGCAGCACATCGACATCGAGCAGGAGATCGAACACTTCGCTGTCGCGCACCGCGAGCACCGCCTGGCGCAATCGATAGAGCGGTTTGTCGCCGGCTGTCTGGAGCGAGCCGAGCGCCGACCTCCGGTAGCCCGGGAACGCGGGGTTGGACGCAGCCTCGACGAAGAAGGTGAACGCACCCGCGGCGACCTTCGGAAGGGGAAGCGCGGTTCGGCGCGGGTGGATCCCTTGAACCGGTAACCCGTCGATCCACACCAATCCCTCGGACTGGAAGCCGGCGGCATCCTGATGGAACCCGAGGTCGATCACCGCTTCGAGTTGCGGCCCGACGAACGCTTGGGGCACATCGACCGAGAAGCGGAACCATGTCGTGCCCCACGGTCGGCTCCAATGATCGCCGACCATGAACGGCCGGTAATCGCCACGCATCGCCTCGTCGAACGACACCGGCTCACCGGGGACATCCCACGCGGCGACATCGAGCGCGATCGAGTCGCGGTACACAGCAGGAAGCACCCGTTCGGCGAGCTCGCGTCGCAGCCGCGCTTCGACGAGGCTCAGATCGTTGTGCACGCTGCGAGGCTAGTGATCGGCAATTACCCTGACCGCATGACGAAGCGCCCGCTCGACGGTGTACGCGTCCTCGATTTCACGAGGGTGCTCAGCGGGCCACATGCGACGCGAATGCTGTGCGATCTCGGCGCCGATGTGATCAAGGTCGAGCCACCGGACGGCGACATCACTCGAACGGTGAACCCTCGGGCCAATGGTCTGGCGACGTACTTCGTGCAGCAGAACGTGGGGAAGCGCAACATCAGTCTCGACACCACCAAGCCGGAGGCGGTGGACATCTTGTTGCGGCTCGCGGAATCGTGCGACGTGTTGATCGAGAACTTCCGGCCGGGCGTGCTCGAGCGGATCGGTGTCGGATATGAGGCGGTGCGCGCCCGCAATCCGGGGATCGTGTACGCGTCGATCAGCGGGTACGGATCGACGGGTCCGTGGGCGGGCCGACGGGCTTACGCGCCGGTCGTCGGTGCCGAGACCGGCATCACGAAGGAACAGGGTGATGCGCGCGACGGACGGTACGCGAACGATCCCTTCAGCCATGCCGACGTGTACACCGCGCTCGAAACTGCGTCGGCGATCCTTGCTGCGTTGTTCAACCGGTCACGAACCGGCGAGGGCGACCGCATCGAGGTGTCGATGGCGGAAACGATGCTGTACGTCAACGAGCACGCACATGACCAGCTCTGGGACAGGGACGTCCCGCCGGAGTGGATCCGCAGCTTCGGGCCCGCCGCGTATCCGGTGCTGACCGCAGCGAACGGGGAAGCACTCGTCATCAGCGGTCATCCGGCGGAACGTGGCACCTTCGAGAGGTTCATGAAGGCGATCGGCCGGATCGACCTGATCGACGAGCCGCGTTTCGCGGACGTTCCGTCGCGCCTTGCCCACTTCGACGACCTGATCGCGGCGATCGCGGAGTGGGCCGCGACAGCAGCGACTCCGCAAGTCATCGAGTCGGTGATGGGCGAGTTCGGGCTCGCGACCGGAACGCTGCGTTCGGTGAGCGAGGTGTGCGAGACGGAATGGGCGCGCGAACGAGGAGTCGTCGTCGGCGTCAGCGATCGCGGTGACGGTGTGTTTCGGTTGCCGAACTCGCCGTGGCGCTTCGCCAGCGCCGACGTCGGTGTGCGAGGTGAGCCGAGGTATCGAGGTGAGGACAATCGTGACGTACTTCGCAGTCTGCTCGCGATGGACGACGACGAGCTCGATCGACTCGAGGCCGCTGGCGTTCTCTCCAGCAGGTTGCCGCGGCGATGACGCTCCGCTATCCGATCGCGCCGATGAAGGCGGCGATCGGAAACCTTCCTCCTGACGACGAGAACTGGGCTTACGAGATCAAGTGGGACGGTTATCGCACGCTCGCGTTCATCGACCGTGCTTCGCTCCGGTTGCAGAGCAGCAACCTCATCGACGTGACGGCGAAGTATCCGGAGCTCGCGTCGCTGACCGCGTCGGTCAACGCGTCGTCGGCGATCCTCGATGGCGAGCTCGTCGTTCTCGATGAAGAAGGAAGGCCGAGCTTCGAGTTGATGCAGCAACACGCGACACAAGTCGCGTACTACATCTTCGACGTGTTGTCCGTTGATGGGCGCGACACGATCTCGCTGCCGTACGAGCAGCGCCGTGATGTCGTGATTGGACTGGTCGAGGCCGGCTCGAACTGGATGGTGCCGTCGCATCGCATCGGGGACGGCGCAGCGTTGGTCGCCGCCACCGTGGAGCGCGGTCTCGAAGGCGTGATGGCCAAGCGACTCGGCAGCCTGTACGTACCCGGCAAGAGAACGCCGAACTGGCGCAAGGTGAAGAATCGTTACCCCGTGGAAGTTGTCATCGGTGGGTACAAACCCGGCACCGGGAATCGCACGAGCACGTTCGGCGCCCTGCTCGTCGGCGTACCCGAAGCGCGTGGGTTGAAGTTTGCCGGCGGTGTCGGCACCGGTTTCAACCAGCGCACCCTTCGAGACCTGCTCGCGCGCCTCGAAAGCCTCCGCACATCGACGTGTCCCTTCATCACGTTGCCGCCGCGTGAGTACTCACGCGACGCGATCTGGGTGCGCCCCGAGCTGCGAGCAAAGATCGAGATCACCGAGTTCACGAACGAGGGCTACGTCCGGCACTCGAGCTTCATCGGGCTCATCGAGTGACCCGATGCTGACGCGCGACGACGCCGTGCGACTCGATGTGGCCGATCCGTTGGCGCGATGGCGCGACGAGTTCTCGATTCCGGATCCATCGCTGGTCTACCTGGACGGCAACTCGCTCGGGATGATGCCGCTGAGAACGCTGGCGCGACTGTCGGACGTTCTCGCGAACGAATGGGCGAGCGGTTTGATCCGTTCGTGGGAGCAGTGGGTCGATCTGCCCGGAAGGGTCGGCGACCGGCTTGCGCCGCTGATCGGCGCGCTGCCCGGTGAGGTCGTCGTGCACGACTCGACCACGATCAATCTCTACCAACTGGTTCACGCGGCATGCGCGTTGCGGCCCGATCGCCGCGTGATCGCGATCAGTGCCGACGAGTTTCCGACCGATCGATACGTCGTCGACGGCATCGCCGCCGAACGCGGCATCGACGTGCGCAAGAGCTTCGAGCGGCTCGATGATGTCGCGGTGATGGTTCGCTCGGTCGTTGACTACCGGACTGCGGAGGTCGCCGACGTGAGAACAGAGACGGCCCGCGCCAGTGCCGCGGGCGCGATCGCCGTGTGGGACCTGTCGCATGCTGTCGGCGTGCTACCCGTCGACCTGCACGACGCCGGCGTCGAGATGGCCGTCGGGTGCACGTACAAGTACCTCAACGGCGGGCCAGGAGCGCCGGCCTTCAGCTACGTCGCCCGTCGATTGCAGGCAACGCTGCCGCAGCCGATCTGGGGATGGTTCGCTCAGGCAGAGCAGTTCGACATGGGTCCTGCCTTCACGCCCCAGCCCGACATCCGTCGGTTGCTGCTCGGTACTCCATCGATCCTCGCTCTCGCCGCTGCTGACGAGGGCATCGGCCTCACCGCGGATGCCGGCATCGAGGCGATCGCGTCGAAGGCGGCAGCGTTGACGGGGTTCGCGCTGCAGTTGTGCGACCAGCGCGGCCTGCACTCGTCCACGCCGCGCGATCCGGCGTGTCGCGGCAGCCACATCGCGGTCCAACACGTGAACGCGCGTCAACTCGTCGCGGCCCTTGCCGGGCGCGGTGTGCTCACTGACTTCCGTGACCCCGACATCGTTCGTGTCGGGTGCTCGCCGTTGACCACTCGGTTCTCCGACGTGTTCGACGGGATCGCCTGTCTCGGCGACCTCGTCGATCGATGACTCAGAGCGGCGCTTGATCGATGTCGCGCGTCACGAACATCTCGAGCTCGGCGCGATCGCGAACGCCGAGTTTGCGCAAGATGGCGTCGAAGTGCGCGTCGACTGTCTTCGGGCTGAGGTACAACTCGTCGGCAACCTGTCGGTTGGACCCGCCACGTGCAATCGAAACAGCGACGCGCAGTTCGTCGTTCGTCAACCGCGACGCGAGCGAAGAGCTGGTCGGCGCGACAGGGCCCGCGATGCGACGAGCGTGTGCGGCCCACGGGTCGGCACCGAGGCGCTCGAATATTCGCAACGCGGCACGCGACGCCTCGTGATCACCGTGCAGCTCACCGAGCAGCAACAGGCTTCTGGCTTGTTCGAACGGGGCACCCAACCTCGCGAGCTGTTCAGCTGACGCACGCAGATCGTCGGCACGCGCGTGCAACATCCCCTGTCCGCGCAGCGCCACCGCATTGCCCCATCGCGACCCGCTGAGTTCAGCCTTCGCAGTGACCTCGGCAACGACGTCCGTCGTCTCGTCGACTGCCCCGATCGCGAGCAACGCCTCCATCAGATCACCCTGGTACCAGAGGTCGCCGGCGTCGAGAACCTCACTGTGCAGTCGATGTGCACGACGCAGGTGATCGGCAGCTTCGTGATGATCACCGGTTGTGAGCGCGGCATGCCCGAGCGCGGAGAGACCCCACGTCTCGAGCACCTTCATGCCCACGCGGCGCGCTCGCGCAATGGCGGTTTGGGCGTGGTCGCGTGCTGAGACCGTTCGCCCGAGGATTGCCTCGACGCGCGCGAGGACCGCGAGCCCGAACGACGCGGTCGGGAGATCCGGCGTGTTGTTCAGGTCGACGTCGAAGACAGAGGACAGCACCGCCTCCGTCAGCCGGCCGGTGCGGAGGTACATCTCGCCCTGCAGAGCGCCACTGAACC
>DASWRR010000163.1:0-5849 GCA_036403055.1 Ilumatobacteraceae bacterium
CATGTAGCTGAACTCGGTGTACGAGATGCCGTTCTCGCTGTCGAGCCGCGAGCGCACCGAGTCCTTCGCCATCATCTGATTCACCGTGAAGTGCTTGCCGACGTCGCGCAGGAACTCGAGCATCGTGATGGGATGCGTCCAATCAGCGTTGTTGACGAGCGTCGCGTGATACGGCCCCGGCTCGAAGTCGAGCAGCTTGCGGAGCTGGATCTTGATGCACTCGACGTTGTGCCGCAGCGTGTCGTCGTCCAGGAGGTTGCGCTCCTCGCTGCGCCCACCGGGATCACCCACCATGCCGGTCGCGCCGCCGGCGAGCGGAAACGGTCGATGACCGGCGAGCTGGAACCGCCGCATGAACAGCTGCCCGACGAGGTGGCCGGCGTGCAGTGAATCGGCCGTTGGATCGAAGCCGATGTACAGCCCGATGTTCCCCTTCGCCAAGCGGGCGCCGAGTGCGTCGCGATCGGTGGTGTCGTGAATGAGCCCGCGGGCGTCGAGGTCGGCAAGCAGATCCATACGGCGTCCATGTTGCCAGTTGGGTGCGGGGAATCCGCACACCATTCGGCGGTCGACGACTCAGCCGACGCGATACCTGCGGAGCCAGTCAGCCGCTTTGGTGATGCCGATCCTCGGTCCGATGAGCGGATCGAGCGGTGGTGGGACGCCGTCGTCGCGCACGTCGGCGCGGGCGCCGGTGCACGACATGTCGATGCCGAGGTGACGACACAGCTTCGCCGGCCCGTTCGTCGATCGCGGATCGACGCCGTCGATCACCACAGCGCGCAGCAGTACGGCCTGGCCGTCCCCGATCGGTCCGGTGACGATGTTGACGCAGTAGTGCATCCCGTAGATGAAGTACACGTAGAGGTGGCCCGGCGCACCGAACATCACTTCGTTGCGTTTCGTGCGTCCACGAAACGTATGGCTGGCGGGATCGTCGGAGCTGTACGCCTCGACCTCCACGATGCGCGCCGCCGTCCCGTTGACCACGAACAGCTTGTTGAGCAGATCCGGGGCCACCTCGGTGGAGTGCCGCTCGAAGAACGAACGCGTCAGCCGCTTCACGCGACGGCGGCGCGCAACCGGTCGAGATGCGCGGTGAATCGCTCGAGCTGCACTGCAACGGCCGCCGGGCCGGCGCCTCCTGCGGTGATCCGCCGACGGACCGAGACGCCGGGTGCAACGAGCGCAGCGGCATCGGGCCCGAGCGACGGGTCCGCCGCGACGAGCTCGGCCAACGATCCGTCACCGGCCAGCGATCTGCGCACGAGGGTCCCGATCACCGCGTGCGCGTCGCGGAACGGTGTACCGCGCTGCACGAGCCACTCGGCGAGATCGGTCGCCGAGCTCGATTCTGCGTCAGCGGCCGCCTGCATCCGCTCGGGCATCCAGGTTGCCGTCGCGATCATCCCGGTCACCGCGCCCAACGCGAGGCCGAGCTGGTCGACGGAGTCGAACAACGGCTCTTTGTCTTCTTGGTAGTCACGGTTGTAGCTCAGCGGAAGACCCTTCATCGTCGCAAGAAATCCGGTGAGGTTGCCGATGAGCCGGCCGGTCTTCCCGCGGGCGAGCTCGGCGATGTCCGGGTTCTTCTTCTGCGGCAGCATCGACGACCCGGTCGCGTAGGCATCGTCGAGGCGAGCGAACCCGAACTCCTCGGTCGTCCACAGCACGAACTCCTCGCCGATGCGCGATAGATCGACCGCCGTCATCGTCAGCGCGAACAGCGCTTCGGCGACGTGGTCTCGCGAGCCGACCGCGTCCATCGAGTTCTCGAACCGCGCCCCGAACCCGAGCTCGCCCGCAGTGAAATCCGGATCGAGTGGAAGCGATGAACCCGCGAGCGCCCCTGCGCCGAGCGGTGACACGTCGATCCGTTCCAAGGCGTCGAGGAGGCGTTCGACGTCGCGACCGAGCGCCCAGCCATGAGCCAACAGGTGGTGCGCCAGCAGCACGGGTTGAGCCCGTTGCATGTGCGTGTATCCGGGAAGGTAGGTGTCCCCCGCGGCCTTTGCCCTGTCCAGCAGCACGGCCTGGAGATCGACGATGCGTTGCGCGATCACCATCAGTTCGCGCTTCATCCAACGCCGCACACCTGTTGCAGCCTGATCGTTGCGGCTTCGCCCGGTGTGCAGCTTCGCACCCGCAGGTCCGGCGAGCTCGGTGACGCGCCGCTCGATCGCGGTGTGGATGTCCTCGTCGCTCTCGGCGAACGCGAACGTCGATGCGCTCATCTCCTTCGAAACCTCGTCGAGCGCCGCGATGATCGAGGACGCTTCCGACTCCGTGAGGATCTCGGCGTGCGCCAGGCCGCGCACGTGCGCAACCGACCCGGCGATGTCGTCGGGCCACAGTCGCTGATCGAACGACAGGCTCTCCGTGAACGCCATCAGCTCGGCAGCGGGACCCCCCTCGAACCGGCCATGCCAGAGCGCCTTGCCGGTCGGCGCCGCGTGCGGACTCGGGTCGGATTCATTGCTACCTGTGCTCACGACAGACCGGCCAGTTCGCGAAGGTGATCCGCGAGCGCTCGCCCGCCGAGTGCTTCGTCGGCGACACACATCAAGGTGTCGTCGCCGGCGACAGTGCCGATGAGACCACTCATGCCGGACCGGTCGATCGCGGACGCGACGACATGCGCGCAGCCCGGTGGCGTCCGCAACACGACGAGGTTCGCGGACACCTTGACCTCGGCGACCCATTCCCCCATCACCCGCCGCAGCTGGTCCTCTGGGGCGATGCGCGCCGGCTCGTACTCGGGGATCGCATACACCGTTTCGCCGCCGGGCACCCGTACCTTCACAGCGCCGAGGTCCTCGAGGTCGCGCGACACGGTCGCTTGCGTCGCCGGAATCCCCTCGTCCGCGAGGAGGTCGACCAGCTGCGGTTGGTTCGTGACCGCGTGCTTTCCGATCAACCTGCCGATGACCTGTTGCCGTTGGACCTTGCTGGCCATCAGCGCACGCCCATCAGGAACGCGAGGGCGCCGCGAGCCGCGTGCATGCGGTTGTGTGCTTGTCGGAACACGTAGCTGCGCGGGCCGTCGATGACGTCCGCGGTGACTTCGTACCCGCGGTAGGCCGGCAAGCAGTGGTAGAAGCCTGCGCTGGGGGCGGCGAGCGACATCATCTGCTCGGTGACCGTGAACCCCTCGAACGCTTGCTTGCGATCGGCCTTCTCGGCTTCTTGGCCCATCGACGTCCACGTGTCCGTGTGAACGGCGATGGCACCGGCGACCGCATCCGCCGGACGATGGAACTGGACGGTCTGGCCAGTGCCCAACAGGTTCAGCCGGTCGAGCTCAGTGGGTGAGGCGTCGTAGCCGACGGGACACGCGAGAGCGATCGTCGCGCCGAGCAAGACGCATGCCTCCGCAAGCGAACGCGAGACGTTGTTGTAGTCGCCGATGTACGCGATGGTTCGGCCGGCGAGGTCGCCGTGCACCTGCTGCATCGTCAGGACGTCGGTCAGTGCTTGCAGCGGATGCGAGTACCCGCTGAGGAGGTTCACGACCGGCACCGACGAGACAGCAGCCATCCGCTCGACAACCGAATGATCGAAGACGCGAGCCGCGAGCAGCGCGTGGTAGCCGCACATCACCCGAGTGACGTCCTCCACCGATTCACGAGTGTCGAAACCGACCTCCTCGCCACGGGTGTAGACGGGATGGCCGCCGAGTTGCAGGACGGCCATCTCCATCGATTGACGTGTGCGGTTCGACGGCTTCTCGAAGATCAGGGCAGCGCCGAGACCGTCGAGCACTCTCGGCAGGTCGGCGCGCTGCGAGAGATCGAGCACTTGAACGACCTCCTCCGCACTGAGGTCGACGACATCGAGCAGATGTCTCATTCGCGGGGCCTCATCGCAACACCTGCGCCACGAGCGCGAGTGCCTCGTCGAGCTCGTCCTCCGTGACGGTCAACGGTGGTGCGAACCGCAACGAGGTGGGCGTCACCGCGTTCGTGACGAGCCCGAGATCGAGCAAGCCGGCATATGCGACCTTCGCGTCTCGTCCGCCGGCCAGCTCGGCCGCCAGCAGGAGACCGCGGCCGCGCACGCTCGACACGCCGGGCAGCTCCCGCAAGCGCGAGCCGAAGTACTCGCCGCGCTTCGCTGCCAGTCCCGGCGCATCGATGCGGCGCATCTCGTCGATCACCGCACTGACGACGGTCGTGGCCAATGCCGTTCCGCTGTACGTGCTTCCGTGGTCGCCGGGGCTGAACACCGACGCCACGTCGAGCTTCGCCCACGTCGCCCCGACCGGAAAACCGTTCCCCATCGCCTTCGCCATGGTGACGACGTCAGGCACGACGCCGGCGTGCTGGAACCCGAACCATTCGCCGGTTCGCCCGAACCCCGTCTGAATCTCGTCGATCATGAACAGCAACCCGCGTTCGTCGCACAGTGAGCGGACGTCGCGGAGGTATTGATCGTCCGCCGGCACGACGCCGCCCTCGCCCTGCACCGGTTCGAGCAGCACCGCCGCGACGCTCGGGTCGATCGCGGCTTCGAGCGCGTCGATGTCGTTGTACGCGACGTGACGGAACCCGTCGGGCATCGGAAAGAACGGTTCGTGCTTGGCCGGCTGACCGGTGGCCGCCAACGCCGCAAGCGTCCGACCGTGGAAGCTGCCGAACGCACTGACGACGCCGTGCCGGCCCCTGCCGCCGAACTTGCGGGCCAGCTTCAGTGCCGTCTCGTTCGCCTCGGCGCCACTGTTGCAGAAGAAGACCTGGCCGACGTGACCGGTGGCCTCCTGCAGGAGACGGTCGATCTTGATCGCAGCCTCGGCCACCTTGTCCGTGGCGAACAGGTTGCTGACGTGCATCAGCCTCGCCGCCTGATCGGCGATCACCTGTGTGATGCGCGGATTGGAGTGTCCCAGTGAGATCACGGCAAGGCCACCGAGGAAGTCGAGATAGCGCTTGCCGTTGCTGTCCCACAGCTCGGTGCCGCTGCCGCGAACGAACATCACGTTCGGGGCGCCGAACACCGGCATGAACGGACATGTCGTGGGCGCAGCGGAGGTGTCGAATGCGTGTGTGCTCATCGGACCATCGTCCCAATCCCCTCGTCGGTGAATATCTCCAGTAGCAGTACGTGCGCGATGCGGCCGTCGAGGATGTGGGCTCGTCGCACGCCACCGCGAACGGCTCTGACGCAACTCTCGACCTTCGGGATCATCCCGCCGTGAATCGTGCCGTCGGCCATCATCGCGTCGAGCTCGTCGGGCGTGGTCTGACGAATCAATGTCGAAGGATCGTCGATCTCTGTGCGAAGGCCTTCGATGTCGGTGAGGTACACGAGCTTCTCAGCGCCGAGTGCCTCCGCGATCGCTCCTGCGACCGTGTCCGCGTTGATGTTGTACGCCTGGCCCTCGGCGTCTGTGCCGATGGTCGCGACGACGGGGATGAACTCGTCATCGAGCAGTGCGTTCAAGATCGTCGGGTTGATCGATTCGACGTCGCCGACGAACCCGAGATCGACGTCGCGGACGACGGCACGGATCAACCCGGCATCCTCTCCCGACACGCCGACGGCGAGCGGTCCATGCACGTTGATCGCTGCGACGAGCTGCGGATTGACCTGACCGATGAGCACCATGCGGACGATGCCGACGGTCTCCTCGTCGGTCACTCTGAGGCCGTTGCGAAACTCGCTGTGCTTGCCGAGGCGGCCGAGCAGTTGGTTGATCTGCGGCCCTCCGCCGTGGACGACCACGGGACGCATGCCGACCTGACGCATCAACACGATGTCCTGCGCGAAGAGGGCGAGCGCATCGTCGTCGGACGCTCCCGCGAGGGCATTGCCGCCGTACTTGACCACCACGACCTGATCCGCAAATCGGC
>DASWRR010000164.1:0-3716 GCA_036403055.1 Ilumatobacteraceae bacterium
TGAACGAGACCGTCGTCGAATGGCGTGACCGACTCCAACTCCAACTCGACGTCCAGATAACGCCGCGCGATCAGTGGAATACCATCGCCAATGAAGATGGGGACGACGCTCACGACGAACTCGTCGATCGCCTGGGCCTCCAGAAAGGAGGCGATGAGCTCACCGCCGCCCATCAACCAGATATTCTTGCCCGGCTGCTCCCGCAAGCGCCTAACGATTGGCTCGATTGGCTCGTTCACGAACTCGACGCCGACCGGAAGCTTCGCCAGCGGCTTGCTGCCCGAGAAGACAATGGTCGGTTTGTTCGCGTCGAACGTCGCCCCCATTGCTAGGCCCGCCTCATATGTCTTGCGGCCCATCACGGTCGTGTCGACCGTCTTCGTGAAGGCGTCCATGCCATAGAACCCCTTCGGCGCTGGCCGGGACGTGAGCCACTCGATATCACCGTCAGGCCGAGCGATGTAGCCGTCGGCGCTCGTGGCGATGTGGACGATGACCTTTCGGCGCTCCGTCACGTGAAGAGAAATCGGCTGAGCAGAAACGCCCACGCATACATGCCAACGCCGAACACGGTGTGGGTCATGAGGCTCTTGAGTCGTGCCTTGGTGGGACTCGGAGTCTTCGACGCGGCGACGCCGAGACCGAATGACGGCTGCAGCGTGAAAAACGGCATGACGACAGTAGCGATGCCGAATGCAACCGCCGGGAGTATCGTGGGGTGGACGAGCCACCCGTCGGACGCGAGAAGTGCAAATATCAGCGCGAGGACGGTCCCGATCAGATAGTGCGTCGTCCAACCAACCTTGCACTCGTGCGGCTTCGCCGGCGTTGCCGTGATGTTGCGATGAACGATCGTCCCATGGGGAATGTACAAAACCCACCGGCCGAGCAGGCAATAGTCGAGTGAGCGAATACTGAACACACGCTTCAGGAAGACCGCCCAGATGTCGATGAGGAGGGTGGCTCCGAGGCCGATCAGGACAGCGTCGACAACGAAGAGAAACATGCCCCGCGTCAGTTGGTGATCACGTTCGGCACCTTCCTCTGCTGCAACATCGAGTTGAACGCCGCCACGTCACCCGTTGTCACCCGATCGAACTCCGTCTTCACCGCCCTCACCTGCGCGCTCAGCAACGTCGCGACCTGCCGCTGGCTCTCCGTCGGCGCGTAATCGCTACTCTCGACCTCGCCCATCAAATACTGCAGCTGCTCGCTCAACCGCTCCGGCCATCTGAGCGCATCCTGCCCGCGCCCGGTTGCGCGAGTTTGAAAGAGCTTCCGCTCCACCACTCTCAGCTTCTGATCGAGCGAGTCCGCGGCGCTGAACAGGTCCTTCTTCGTCGAATCGCCAGCAACCGTCGCTTTGAGCGCCGAGAGCTGGCCGCGCACGTTCTCGAGGCTGTTGATCATCGCCACTGACGCGTCCATGTCCGTCGCAATCTGCCGCGCCAGCGCGACGTTCTCCGTGAGTCCGGCGTCCGGCGCGTCGAGCTGATTCGGATCTCTTCGGAGAACCAGCTGCTGCGTCTCCGCCGTCCCGGCGATGCGAACCGTGTACGTACCCGGTGGCTGCACCACGCCGAGGCGACCCACCGTCGGCGCGTTGCGGCCCTCGAGGGGAACCTTGTACCACTCGGCGTACTCTGGGCTCGTCCGCAGCTTCGCCTGCTTCGTGAGATCGCCGCGGAGGTTCCACCAGACGCGGTTGATGCCGGCGTTCCTCGGCGCCTTGAGCGTTCGCACAACAACGCCTGACGCATCCGCGATCGTGATCGCGACCGAGTCCTTGCTCACTATCTTCGTGCCGGCGCTGTCCCGCACGGTGCTGTCGCTCCCGACCTTCAGATAGAAGTTGATTGGCGTTCCGTACGGTGGACTGAACCCCGCCGACGGGTCATAGCTGACCGCGAATGGCTGCTCGGTGTCGTGGAGCCGGTATGCGACGCGCGTCGGGAAGAGATGCGTGTCCTTTCGGGTGATGTCGGGGCCTAACGAGCGCAACGGAGTGATGTCGTCGAGGATCCAGAAGCCGCGGCCGTAGGTGGCGACGACGAGATCGCTGTACTGCGGCTGCACGGTGATCCAGTACACCGGTGCGTGCGGGAGATTGTTCTGCAGCGACTGCCACGACGCTCCATCGTTGAGCGACACGTACAGTCCGTTCTCCGTTCCGAGGTACAGCAAGCCGCGCCTCACCGGGTCCTCGCGGACCACGTGCGCGTACGAGAGCGGCGACTTCGGAACGCCGCTCGTGATCAGCTTCCACGTCTTGCCGAAGTCGGTCGTCTTGTAGACCCATGTCTCGCGGTTGTTCACCTGGTGGCCGTCCACGGTGAGATAGGCCGTACCGGCGTCGTAGCGCGACGGCTCGATGTTCGAGATCGTCCCCCACGGCAGAATCCCAGGGATGTTGCCGGTGACGTTGGTCCACGTCACACCACCGTCTCGTGTAACGTGCACTAAACCGTCGTTCGTCCCCGCCCAGAGCACCTTCGCGTCGAGCGGGCTCTCGCCGATCGCGAAGACGACGCCCGAGTACTCGACGCCGATGTTATCCGGCGTGAGCCCGCCGGAGATTGCCTGCCTCCGTTTGTCGTTTCGTGTGAGATCGGGCGAGATCTCCTTCCAGTGGTTGCCGCCGTCGTTCGTCATGTGGACGTGCTGGCTGCCCACATAGAGCACGTTGTGATCGTGCGACGAGAGCGTGAGCGGGGCGGTCCAGACGAAGCGATACTTGAGGCTGTCCGCGGGCCATCCGATCGTCGATTGCGGCCAGACCTCCACGGTGTGCACGAGCTTCGTGCGGCGGTCATAACGAGTGACGATGCCGCCCATCGAGCCCGAGCCGGATCCGCTGCTCCAGACGAGATTGCCATCCACGGTGTCTGGCCACGCCCAGCCGCTCTCGCCGCCACCCACACTGACACTCGCACCACGCGTGATCGTCGGGAGATCGGCGATGCCGAAATCGCCCGCGCGCGCGTTGCTCGGCACCATCGCCGACGGACCGTCCTGCCGATTGCCGTACACGTTGTACGGAACCTTGTTGTCCACTTCCGCATGGTACATCTGCGCCAGGGGCAGCTGCTCCTGAATCCACGACTTGCCGCGATTGATCGACACTGAGATGCCGCCATCGTGGCTCACGATCATCCGATTGCCATTCAACGGGTCGATCCAGATGTCGTGATGGTCGCCGCCGGGCGTCTCGGCGAACGGTGGATCGATGATCGTTGTGCCGCCGTCGAGCGTCTTCGACCAATCCGACGCGAGGAAGTACGCCTCGTTAGGGTTGTCGGGCGACACGCCCATCCGATTGTAGTAGTGCGTGCGTCCCGCCATCTGCCGGTCGCTGCTCACGAGCTGCCATGAGTCGCCGCCATCATCTGACCGAAAGAGCCGGCCGCTGTCCGTCGGCTTGCCGTCGGGCGTCGGCACACCATCGCCGGTCTCGACCTCGGCGTAGATACGGTTAGGCATCGCCTTGCTGATGCCGAGCCCGATCTTGCCGACTGTTCTGCTGGGGAGACCATTCGTGAGCTTCTTCCACGTCGTGCCGCCGTCGGTCGACTTCCAGATACCGCTGCCCGCGCCGCCGCTCGAGCGCCCCCAGGTATGGACCTCGACTTGCCAGAACCCAGCGTACAACAAGCGAGGGTTCGTCGGGTCCATCACGATATCACAGGCGCCCGTCGAGTCGTTGACGAAGAGGACGC
>DASWRR010000165.1:0-7804 GCA_036403055.1 Ilumatobacteraceae bacterium
CGGTGTCGACCCTGCTGAACACCGCATTTCGTGGCCCGTCGCTTGCCCACGCCTTGAACCTCAGCGGTGCAGGCACTGTCATCGTCGACGCCCGTCTCGTCCCGAACATCAACGACGTCGCCGGAGAACTGAGATCGCTCCGTCGATTGATCGTGGTCGGAGGAGGCGAGGCGGCGCAGTCCCGACCGCCGGGCCTCGAAGTCGTCGACTACTCCGTCGTCGAAACGGACGTGTCAGATGCCATCGAAAGCGCGCACGCGGTGACGGACCCCGCGATGGTTCTGTTCACCTCGGGGACGACCGGCGCGTCGAAGGGCTGCGTGCTCTCGCACAGATATGCGGTACGTCAGGCGCAACTGATGATCGAGAACCTGGAGCTGCGCAACGACGACGTGTTGTACTGCCCGTTCCCGATGTTTCACATCGATGCGACGGTGCTCACCGTGCTTCCAGCCATGCTGTTGGCCACGACCGCTGCGATCGGCGATCGGTTCTCTCCGTCTGGCTTCTGGGACGAGGTCCGCGCTGCAGGCGCAACCGTGTTCGACTTCATGGGCGCGACGCTCACGATGCTCCACAAACGCCCCGTTCTCGCGACCGATCACGACAATCCAGCCCGGCTCGGTTGGGGCGTTCCCGTCCCCGAGTTCGCCAACGACTTCGAACGACGTTTCGGCGTCCAGCTCGTGGAGCTGTACGGCTCGACCGATGCGGGCATCCCGATGTACCACCCGTTGCACGAGTCGCGCCGGAAGGGTTCGTGTGGACGGCCGATCGATCAATACGAGGTGAGGCTCTTCGACGAGGCCGGCCTCGACGTCGCGGACGGCGCGGTGGGCGAGATCGTCGTTCGACCGAACGAGCCGTCGCTGATGTCGGATTGTTACTACGGCATGCCCGAGGCGACGCTGCAGTCTCGGCGGGATCTCTGGTTCCACACCGGAGACCTTGCCCGCCGCGACTCCGACGGCTACTTCTACTTCGTCGGTCGACTCAGCGACACGATTCGGCGACGCGGTGAGAACATCTCGGCGTTCGAGGTCGAAGAAGTCGTCAAATTGCACCCAGCGGTCCTCGACGCGGCCGCCTTTGCAGTGCCGAGTGACCTCACGGAAGACGACGTGATGGTCGCCGTCGTCGCCCGGCCCGGGCACAGCGTCGACCCGTCCGACCTCGCCGCGTTCTGCGCCGATCGGATGGCTGCGCACATGGTGCCGAGGTATGTCGACGTCGTCGACACGTTGCCGAGAACACCGACCGAGAAGGTCGAGAAGGCGGCGCTCCGCGAACGAGGTGTGACCACATCCACCTGGGACCGCACCCCGCCTGACCCCTGACCCCTGACCGAGTGTTTGCGGCCCGGTCCCGTCCATCGGAGTATTTGCGGCCCGTCGGGCGTGGTGCGGCAAACACTCGGTCGACCCCTGACGGGCCGGAAACACTCGGTCAGGGTTTGGGGAGGCCGATGGCTCGGGCGGCGTTGGCGGGCCGGGGGAGCGTTGCGTGATGCGCCGCGATCTCGGCCAGCTTCGATTGGATCTCGTCCGATGCAGGCGAGGACTTGCCGGCGCGGGCGTCGACGTGCAGCATCATGTGCTCCGCCGTGGCAACGACGGATTCGTCGTCGGCGCGATGCACGACCGTGAACAGGTGCAGCCGCTTGGCATCGTGAGACATCAATTGCACCGTCACGTACAGCGCGTCGCCGGCATGGCACTGGGCGACGAAGTTGAGGTGGCTCTCGACCGTGTAGTACGACCGGCCCGATTGCAGATACGCCTCGTCGACACCGATCAGCCGCATGAACCGGTCACCCGCCTCGCTCGTGATCTGCATGTACCGGCTGTCGTTCGTGTGACCGTTGTAGTCGACCCATTCGGTCGGCACGGTGCGATCGTGCATGCGGATCGGCTTCGTGATGTCGATCTCCGGCGACACGAGGTTGCCGCGATCGAACAGCGCCTGCTCGAAGTCGGCAAGCGTCTTGCCGGCCGCGAAGTTGCGATTGCGCAGGCCGTGCATCACCTCGACGAGACAGTCGTCGCGCAAGGCCTCCAACTCGCGGATGGAGAGCCCGGGCGTCTGCAGTTCGACCTGCGCGTCACTCTGCGCGCAGATCGTGTCCAGTAGGTCGTCGGTCAGCTCGGGAACGTCCATCAACTTGGTCCACGGCCACTTGAGAGCCGGACCGAACTGCGCCATGAAGTGCCGCATGCCCGCTTCGCCGCCGGCGATGCGATAGATCAGGAACGTTCCCATGAAGCTCCAACGCAGACCGGGGCCGAACCGCATCGCGTCGTCGATCTCCGCAGCGGTCGCAACACCGTCGTTGACCAACCACAACGCCTCACGCCACAACGCTTCCATCAACCGGTCGGCGACGAAGCCGTCGATCTCCTTGGAGAGCACGAGCGGGTGCATCCCGATGCTTCGATACACCTCGGCTGCCTGCTGCTTCGTGGCGTCGGACGTGGCGTTGCCACCGCACACCTCGACCAACGGCATCAGGTAGACCGGGTTGAAGGGATGGCCGACGACGAGTCGCTCGGGATTGGTCATGTCGCGCTGCATCTCGGTCGGCAGCAACCCCGACGTCGATGAGCCGAACACGACATCGGGCCCGGCGATCTTGCTGGCCGTCGCGAACAACTGCTGCTTGAGCTCGAGACGTTCCGGAGCACTCTCCTGCACGAATCGGGCACCCTCCACCGCTTCTTCGACGGTCGTCACGATGCGCAACGATCCTTCACGCGGCCACTGCGCGTTCGTCAACTTGGCGTTGGCTCGGCGGGCGTTGGCCAGCACTTCGCCGACCTTGCGCGGTGCCTCGGGGTCGGGGTCGAACATCACGACGTCGTGACCGTTCAACAAGAAGCGCGCGGCCCATCCGCCACCGATCACACCGCCGCCGAGCAGACCGATGTGGGCAGACGTCACCCGGTCACCCGTGATCACCGGCAACCTCCGACGGCGGCCGCGACGCCGGGCCGGTGTAGATCGCCGACGGTCGGATCAGCCTGCCGGTGCGCTTCTGTTCGAGGATGTGCGCGCTCCAGCCCGCCGTTCGTGCGCAGGCGAACATGGCAGTGAACATGTGTGCCGGAACTTCGGCGAAGTCGAGCACGACCGCTGACCAGAACTCGACGTTGGTCGCGAGCACGCGGTCCGGGTACCGCGCCTTCAACTCGTCGAGCGCGGCGCGCTCCAGTGCTTCGGCGACGTCGACACGCGACGACTTCAGCTCCTTGGCGGTGCGACGGAGAACCCTGGCGCGCGGGTCCTCGGCGCGATACACGCGGTGACCGAATCCCATCAAGCGATCGCCGCGGTCCATCGCCCGCTTCACCCAACGGACTGCGTCGCCTTCCTTCTCGACCTCGTCGAGCATCTGCAGAACGCGCGACGGCGCGCCACCGTGCAGTGGACCTGACAACGCGCCAACGGCGCCCGACAACGCGGCGGCGACGTCGGCACCGGTCGATGCGATCACTCGCGCAGTGAAGGTCGACGCGTTCATGCCGTGTTCAGCAGCGGACACCCAATACGCATCGACGGCCTTGACGTGATCGGGGTCGGGGTCGCCGCGCCAACGCCGCATGAAACGTTCGGTGATCGTCGCGGCGCCGTCGATGTGCTTCTGCGGCACCATCGCCAGCCCCAAACCACGCGCCGACTGGGCGACGAAGGAGAGTGCCATGACCGACGCGCGGGCCAGATCATCGCGCACCTGCGCGTCGTCGATGTCGAGCAGCTGGTCGAGTCCCCAGAACGGCGCCAGCATTGCGAGCGCGCTCTGCACGTCGACGCGGATGTCGCCTGAGTGGACCGGGATTGGGAACGGCTCCGCGGGTGGAAGGCCTGGATCGAACGACCCATCGACGAGCAAACCCCAGACGCGCCCGTAGTCGTAGTGACCGACGAGCTCTTCGATGTCGACGCCGCGATACCGCAGCGCACCACCTTCGCGGTCAGGCTCGGCGATCTGGGTCTCGAAGGCGATGACGCCCTCGAGGCCGTGTTGGACTACCTGATCAGCCATTCCCGTACCCCTGTTTCTAGTGCTGGGTGTGTCGTCGTCGCGGCCAATCGCTCAGGCGTGCTTGACGAGCTTCAGCTTGTCACGCACTTCCTGGGGGCCGAGAATCCGCACGTTCATGCTCTCCAGCAGCTGCTTCGCACGGGCGACGAGCTCGGCGTTGGTGGCCTTGTACCCAGGCCCGAGGTGGAGGTTGTCCTCGAGCCCGACGCGCACGTTGCCACCGGCCAACGCCGCCATCGCGACGAACGGGATCTGCATGCGACCGATCGAGAACGCGGAGAACACGCAGTCGTGGGGAAGGTTGTTGACCAACGCCATGAACGTGTTGGGATCGTCGGGCGCGCCATAGGCGATGCCCATGCACAGTTGGATCATCACCGGATCGTCGAGCAACCCGTCTCGGATGAGCTCCTTCACCTGCACGAGGTGACCGGTGTCGAACACCTCGAGCTCCGGGCGCACGCCGAGCGCTTGCACTTGGCGCGCCATGCTGCGCAAGACGCTGGGCGTGTTGACCATGATGTAGTCGCCGCCCGAGGCGAAGTTCATCGTGCCGCAATCGAGCGTGCAGATCTCCGGCAGCAACGTCCGCACATGGTCGAGTCGTTCCGTCGCGCCGGCCATGTCAGTGCCGTTCGGATTGATCGGCAGCACGTCCTCGTCACCGCCGAGGACGAGATCGCCGCCCATTCCGGCCGTCAGGTTGACGACGACATCGACGCCCGACGCTCGTACGCGCTCGACCACCTCCGCGTACAGCTCCGTTGCACGCGCACCCTTCCCCGTCTGCGGATCCCGCACGTGGATGTGCACGACGGCGGCACCCGCTGCCGCCGCATCGATCGCGGACGTCGCGATCTGCTCTGGCGTGACCGGCACATGCGGGCTCTTGCCGACCGTGTCGCCGGCGCCGGTGACCGCACACGTGATGAATACTTCCCAGTTCATGGCACTCTCACTTCCGGACTTGTGCCAGGCGTCGGGGCCTGGTTGTCTGAACGAACAGTCAGCTGACAGTAGCTGAAAGCAGATGGGGGTAGCAGTGGGAGATCTCGAGGGTCTACGTGCGCTGGTGACCGGCGGCGGGTCCGGAATCGGCGCGGCGATCGCGTCGAGACTGCGACAGAGCGGCGCGACAGTGGTCGTTGCCGATGCGAACCGAGACACGTCGCCCGACATCGTTGCCGACGTCGCGGACACGACGTCGGTCGACGAACTCTTCGCCGAAGTCGTGCGACGTCACAACGGCCTCGACGTGCTCGTCAACAACGTCGGCGTCGCGGGCCCGACGGCTTCAGTCGACGACATGGATCCCGAGGAGTTCGACGAGTGCGTGCGCATCAACCTCGGCTCGATGTTCCGGTGCACACGGCGCGCCGTGCCGCTGTTGCGCGAACGGCGCGGTTCGATCGTCAACATCTCGTCGAGTGCCGGCATCTTCGGCTATCCGCTGCGTTCGCCGTACGCCGCCGCGAAGTGGGGAGTGATCGGCTTGACGAAGACCTGGGCGATGGAGCTCGGATCAGAGGGCATTCGCGTCAATGCGATCTGCCCGGGATCTGTCGGTGGGCCGCGGATGGATGGCGTCATCGAGCGCGAGGCAGCCATTCTCGGCATCGACGCAGCCGAGGTGCGCGCCGCGTACGAGACCCAGGTGTCGATGGGTTCGTTCGTCGACGCAACAGACGTTGCCGAAGCGGTGGCGTTCCTCTCGTCGCCTTCGGCACGTTTCATCTCAGGTCAGGTGTTGGGCGTCGACGGTCACACGGAGACGTTGCGCACGAACTGTTCACACTGATGTTGAAAATGGTGCTCGCGAACCGGGTTATAGTCCGCAGATTGGCGTCGCAGACCTGGGGGGCGCACTGATACAAGGGGGCAGTGGAACATGGCGTTTGATCCTGTGCGAGGTTTGATACCGGGGAAGTTCAATCGACGGCAGTTGATCCTCGGGAGTACTGGTGCTGCCGCGTTGGCCGCAGCGCTCGCCGCATGCGGTAGCGACAGCAAGAGCAGCACAGCGCCTGCCGCCACCAATGCCGCGCCGGCCACCGACGCCGCGACCACAGCAACCAACGCGGCGACCACGGCGACCGATGCTGCGCCCGCGACGCAGCCGGCCCCGGCGAAGGCCGGAGGAATTCTGCGCGTCGGCACGTTGGGCGGCGCGAACGACATCATCGACGGCCAGCACATCGTGGCGAAGGCCGACATCGTTCGACAGGTCACCGGCTGGGAGCCGTTGATGAGCTTCAGCCCCGACTTCGTCCCGGAGTACGCGAACGGGTTGGCGAAAGACGTCACCGCGAAGGCGGCAGACGACTTCGTCATCACGCTCAAGGACGACATCAAGTTCAGCAACGGCAATCCGGTCACGTCCGACGACGTCGTGTACTCCTTCACTCGCATGCTCGACGCCAAGAAGGCGCTGTACGGCGGGTCGGTGCTACGCAGCGTTCTCGACGTCTCGGGAATCAGCAAGATCGATGACCGGACAGTCGAGCTCAAGTTGAAGCAGGGTGTGTCGAACTTCAAAGAGGCACTGTCCGCATACGTGTGCGCGATCGTGCCGGTCGGATACGAACGCTTCGCCGGCGACCCGACGACGCAGATCGGCACCGGGCCGTACATGTTGAAGGAGTTCGAGGTCGGCAAGCAGTCGATCCACGTCAAGAACCCGTACTACTGGGAGGCCGGCAAGCCGATCTTCGACGAGGTGCACATCATCGACTTCGCCGACGCGGATGCCTTGATCAACGCGCTGCTCGCCGACCAGATCGACATCGCCAACGACATCCCCTCCGCCTCCGTCGAGACCGTCAAGGGAACCGATGGGTACAAGGTCCTCAACTCAGCCGGTGGCGGTTGGTTGACGATCTCGATGGCCGTTGACCAGGAGCCGTTCACCGACGTGCGCATTCGTCAGGCAATGCGGTTGATCGTCGACCGCGACGCGATGGTCGAGCAGGTGCTCGCGGGTTACGGCCGTGTGGCCAACGACTTGTACTCGCCGCTCGACGCCGCGTACATCGGCGGAGACCTGCCGCAGCGCAAGCGCGACATCGAGGCGGCCAAGAAGCTCCTCGCGGACGCCGGCAAGAGCGATCTCACGATCGACCTCTTCGCGCCGAACGACACCGCCGGACTTCCGGAGATGGTGCAGTTGTTCGCCGAGAACGCGAAGGAGGCGGGCATCACCGTCAACGCGCAGGTGATCGACGGCGGTACGTACTGGGGCGACCAGTACCTCAAGCGCACGTTCGCCGTCGACTACTGGGGCACGCGCAACTTCTTGCTGCAGGTTGCTGCCGGCAGCTTGAAAGACGTGTCGCCATACCCCGACGATCACTGGCCGCCCGCGGAGTCGACCTTCGAGACCGACTACAAGTCGGCGCTCGCGGAGACCGACGACACCAAGCGCAAGGTGATCACCGACAAGATGCAGAAGGAGCTGTACGACGACGGTGGGTTGATCATCCCGTTCTTCCAGAACCTCCTCGACGCGTACAACACACGCGTCCAGGGCTTGGTCGAGCGTCCCAACACCCTGAACCTCGATCACTTCGGGCGAGGGTGGAAGAACCTGTCCTTCGCCGAGTAGTCGAACGCTCGTCACACGTGTCGACCGCCGCTCGCTGAATCTTCAGGGGCGGCGGTCGTACATTTCCGCAGCTGATATCCAAAGGAAGGGGATGGATGTCGAACAATCGGGGGGTGCTGCGATTCATAGGCCGGCGGTTGGGCCTCGGGATCTTGACGCTGTTC
>DASWRR010000166.1:0-4296 GCA_036403055.1 Ilumatobacteraceae bacterium
TCCCCGCAACGCGCATCAACTCGATCGTTCGCAGTTGGAAGTAGCCGGCCCGCGGATGGATTGCCGTGCCGTGGTGCTTCTCGACGGAGAACACCTCGACGCCGTGTTGGGCGAGGAACATCGAGGTGGCGAGCCCGACGAGACTGCCGCCGATCACCAGCACCGGCACGTCGAGGACTTCGGAAGAACTGTGTTCGGACATCGCTGCAACCCCCAGGTCGGACGTGCGTTACCTTTTCGCGATTGTGACGAACGATTCGGCATGTGTCTTTCAGGAAACCGACGTCAATCATCACAATCGCGACGTTCCTGCGACGGCGCCGAGGTCGGGTTACTCCGAGTTCCCGCTCGACGAGACCCATGGGATCGCGTTGTGGCCGAAGCACCGCTTGCTCGCGGACTCGCGCGGGCTCGGTTGGCACGACGCGTACACCTCACTGGCAACCGAAGCGCCATGGCGCCGCACGCTGCGCGCCGTGCCGCACTACTGCATCGCGTATTGCAGCAATCGAGCAGCCGATGTCAGCCGCGTGATCGATGGCGAGCGTCGCACCGATGCAGTCGAGCTGCGAACCCGGCACTTCGGCGTCGTGCCTGCGAACCGTGAATCGTCATGGCGGTTGAGTGGGTCACCCGACATCCAACTGATCTACCTCCGTCGGGCGATGGTCGACAAGGTCGCGCAGGAGCAGTTCGGTTTCGATCCGGCGCGCGTCGAGCTCGTGCCGAAGCTCGGGTTCAGCGATGGGCTGCTCGAGCAACTCGCGCTGTCGCTCCTGGCGACCGCGCGCAACGATGGCGTCTGCCCGAGCGACGGGATCTACGCCGATCATCTCGTCCGGATGATCACGATGCATCTGCTGCGCCATCACTCCACCGGCGTCGCGACGACCTCGTTCGCCGAGCCCACGGCGACGATGACCCGCGGTCGCATGGCGCATGTCTGTGACCTCATCGAGTCAGCACTCGGTGAAGACCTCGCGCTCGAACGGCTCGCGGCGGAGGCCGGCGTCGCGGTACATGCGTTTGCCACAGCGTTCACTCGCGCCTTCGGCATGCCGCCGTATCGTTACGTGATTCACCGCCGCGTCGAGCGCGCCAAGTCGATGCTGCGCGAGACCGACCTGCCGATCTCGCGGATCGCATACGACACCGGCTTCGCCAGCCAGAGTCACCTCACGACGACGTTCAAGCGCAACGTCGGTCAAACGCCCGGCAACTACCGACGGTCAATCAGCTCGCGGTCTGCTTGACGGCACACGTCGTATCCACGCGTCCGGATCGTCGAGCAACGCGGTGACCGTCGGTGGCAGCGTGCCGGCGGCAAGGTCTGCGATCGTGACCTGCTCCATGACGGATCGCAACGCTGCGCGAACGGCGATCCACAGTTCCTTGGTCGGTGCGGCGACACCGGGCGGGCCGAACGACTCCGGCGACAACCCGTGGACATCGGCCAACGGCCCATCGATGACCCTCGCGATGTCGGCGACGGTGATCTGGTGGGGGGGAACGACGAGCCAGTAGCCGCCGGCATACCCGCGGCCACTGCCGACGAGCTCGGCTCTGCGCAACTCCGCGAGCAGCTGCGCAAGGAATCGCGACGGGATGCCTTGGCGCGCCGCGATCTCGTCGGCCTTCACCGGCTGGTGAGTCTCGCTCGACGCGGCGAGCTCGACCATTGCCCTGAGGGCGTAATCGAGGCTCGCGCTGACTCTCATGGCTTCATTGTGACGCATGCCATTGACGAAGCGGCGTCTTTCACAGCATAATGCTGTGAATTATTTCCTACCAAGTCACTGTGAATAGAGAGTGTGATGCGATCCCCCCGATCTTTCTTCCTTCGAAGCCTCGGTATCAGCCTTGTCGGCGCCATGGCGCTGGCGGCGTGCGGTAGCGACAGCACGTCGTCGGCCGGCACGGTCGGCGCGACGACTGCGGCGGCGGGTACCGAAGCCGCCGGCGCGGCGACGGAGCTTCCCGCCGCCGAACTGTCACTTGTGGCCTACTCCACGCCACAAGCTGCGTACGAGGAGATCATCTCGGCGTTCAACAAGACGCCCCAAGGCAAGAACATCACGTTCACCCAGTCGTACGGCGCGTCAGGTGACCAGAGCCGGGCGGTCGTCGCCGGGTTGAACGCCGACTACGTCGCATTCTCCCTCGAGCCCGACGTGACCCGCTTGGTCAAGGGCGGCTTCGTCGCCGCCGATTGGAACGCAGACAAGTACGGCGGCAACGTGACCGATTCGGTCGTGGTACTCGTCGTCCGCAAGGGCAATCCCAAGAACATCAAGGGATGGGCCGACCTCATCAAGCCTGGCATCCAGGTGATCACGGCGAACCCGTTCACCTCGGGCGGGGCGCGCTGGAACGTGATGGCTGCATACGGACAGGTCATCAAGGGTGGCGGCACAGAAGCCGACGGCGTCGCATACCTGAAGGCACTGTTCAAGAACGTTCCGGTGCAGGACGACAGCGCCCGCAAGTCGCTCGCAACCTTCACGTCCGGCAAGGGCGACGTACTCCTGGCGTATGAGAACGAAGCGATCTTCGCCCAACAGAACGGCCAGGACATCGACTACGTCGTCCCTGACTCGACGATCCTGATCGAGAACCCGATCGCGATCACGTCGACCACGAAGCATCCTCAGCAGGCCAGGGCGTTCTACGACTTCGTTCGCACGCCAGCCGCACAAGCGATCTTCGCCAAGAACGGCTACCGCCCTGTCGTCGCCGGCGTCAACAGCCCGTACGACTTCCCGACACCGTCGGCGGAGTTCACGATCAAGGACCTCGGCGGGTGGACCGACGTCTCCAAGAAGTTCTTCGATCCAGCCGGCAGCGTGATGGCGGACGTCGAAGCGGGAATCGGAGTATCCGTTGGCTGAGACCGTCGCAACACTGCGCCGTCCGATGTTCGGGCGGCGCAGTGGTGTCGGCGCGCTCAACTCCGGCACGATGTTCGGCGTCGGCATTGCCACGCTCTGGCTCAGCCTGCTGGTGTTCATCCCGCTCGGCGCCGTGGTGTGGCGCGGTCAGCGCAACGGATTCGGGACGTTCTGGCATGCCGTCACCACGCCTGAGGCGGCGTCGGCAATACGTCTCACCGTCGTCAGCGCGTTGATCGTCGCATTGCTGAACGCGGTCCTCGGCACGTTGATCGCGTGGGTGCTGGTTCGCGACGACTTCCATGGAAAACGTGTGGTCGACGCGTTCATCGACTTGCCATTCGCCTTGCCGACCATCGTCGCCGGGCTCGTCCTCCTCACGCTGTACGGCGTCAACAGCCCCGTTGGGATCGAGCTCGCCTACACACGCGTCGGTGTCGTCATCGCCTTGCTGTTCGTCACGTTGCCGTTCGTCGTGCGGACGGTGCAACCGGTGCTGCTCGAGCTCGATGTCGAGATGGAGCAAGCCGCCACCTCACTCGGTGCCAGCAGGTTCACGACGTTCCGCAGAATCGTGCTGCCCAACCTGATGCCGGCGATCTCGGCGGGCACTGCGCTGGCATTCGCGAGGGCGATCAGCGAATTCGGTTCAACCGTTCTGATTTCGGGCAACCTGCCGTTCAAGACGCAGGTCGCGTCCGTGCACATCTTCAATCAGATCGAGAACGACAACACCGTGGGCGCCGCAGCAGTCGCAACCATCCTCCTGGTCATCGCACTGATCGTGCTGATCGGTCTCGACCTGCTGCAGCGGTGGGCGGCCCGTCATGCTTAGCCATCCTGTCGTCGTCCGGACCGGTTCGACACGCGGTTCGAAGTACCTGATGCGTTTCATCGGATTGGGCTACCTCGCCATCCTCGTCGGTGTGCCCGTCGGGCTGATCTTCTGGCGGACCTTCGAGCACGGCCTCGGCCCGGTCTTCGACTCGCTCACCGAACCGCGAGTCCTGCACGCGTTTCGAGTGACCGCGATCGTCGCGTTCTGGGCCGTCGTCCTCAACACCGTGTTCGGTGTCGGCATGTCGATCCTGCTCGTGCGCCACCGGTTCCCAGGGCGGCGGCTGGTGAGCCTGCTGATCGATCTGCCGCTCGCAGTGTCGCCCGTCGTTGTAGGCCTCGCCCTGATCCTCGTCTACGGAAAGTTCGCGCCGGTCGGCGGCTGGCTGGACCATCACGGCATCAAGGTGATCTTCGCCTATCCGGGTATGGTCCTCGCGACGATGTTCGTCTCGTTGCCGCTCGTCGTCCGCGAGGTCACTCCTGTGCTCGAGGAGATCGGGATGGAACAAGAACAAGCCGCCTGGACGCTCGGTGCCAACCGCCGCCAGACGTTCCGGCGGGTGACACT
>DASWRR010000167.1:0-1801 GCA_036403055.1 Ilumatobacteraceae bacterium
ACCCGATCACCATGAGCCTCGCCGGTTGGCTCGTCTGGCGCTACATCGTCGATGTCCGCCAGCACCGCCGACCGGCGACCGTGTCGAGCGACTCATGAAGTTGCTCACCGCGCTCTCACTGGGATCGAAAGAGGCTCCGAACCGCGTGATGTTCGGCCCGCACGTGACCAATCTCGGCGACGACGATCGGCAGTTCACGTCGCGTCACACCGCGTACTACGCGAGACGCGCTGCAGGTGGTTGCGGCCTGATCGTGACCGAGGGCGCGAGCGTCCACGAGAGTGACTGGCCGTACGAACGCGCCCCGCTGGCTGAACGGTGTGGCGCCGGCTGGCGCGACATCGCCGACGGGTGCCATCAGCACGGCGCGCTGGTGATCGCATCGCTCGATCACGCGGGCGGACAGGGAAGCAGCGCGTACAACCAACTCCCCTTGCTCGCACCCTCGCGCGTTCCTGAGGTCAACAGTCGCGAGACGCCGAAGTGGATGGAGCCGTCCGACATCGATGCGATCGTCGGCGGATTCGCGGATGCGACGCGCACGGCGATCGACGCTGGGTGCGACGGAGTCGAGATCAACGCCGGCCAGCACAGCCTGGTGCGCCAATTCCTTTCCGGGTTGACCAATCACCGCGGCGACGCATGGGGCAGCGACCGGCTGTTGTTCGCTCGGCAGGTGATCGCTGCCGTCCGGCCGCACACGACACTGCTCGGGCTGCGGCTGAGTTGCGACGAGCTGGCCCCGTGGGCCGGCATCACGCCCGACGCTGCCCCGGCCATTGCCGCGGCGCTCGTCGACGCCGGCGTCGACTATCTGGTGGTCGTGCGCGGTTCGATCTACTCGGTCGAGAAGACGCGGCCCGATTTCCACGAGCCGCGTGCTTTCAACGTCGATCTGTGCCGCGCCGTCAAGGCGGCGGTTGGGACGACGCCGGTGTTCTTACAAGGGTCGGTCATCGAACCCGCCGAGGGTGAAGACGCACTGCACGACGACGTGTGCGACGGGGTCGAGATGACTCGCGCGCAGATCGCGGATCCCGACGTCGTCGAGAAACTGCGGACAGACCGTGCATCGAGCATTCGCCCGTGCATCCTGTGCAATCAGACCTGTCAGGTTCGCGACGTTCGCAATCCGATCGTCAGTTGCGTCGGTGAGCCGTCCTCCGGCCGCGAGACCGAGGACCCCGATTGGTACGTGCCGACCACTCGTGCCCGACACGTCGTTGTCGTCGGGGGCGGAGTTGCCGGTTTGGAGACCGCGCGAGTCGCGGCCATTCGCGGGCATCGCGTGGAGGTGCTCGAGGCGGCGGAGCGGGTCGGTGGTATGGCTGCGAGTGCCGGCCCCGGCGAGCGGCTGGTGACGTGGTTGGTCGACCAATGTGGACGGCTCGGCGTCGACATCCACACCAACACAGCGTCGGCTGCGCAGGGTGATGTCACCGTGCAGTGCACGGGATCGCGACCCGGGCGCCGCGACTACGAGATCCTCGACTCCTCGATGGTGATGGACGTCGCCGACGTCCGCCGCGGCGTTGGTCTCCCGGCGGGACGAATCGCACTCTTCGATCCGATCGGTGGGCCGATCGCGGTCGCGCTTGCCGAGGACTTGGGCGACCGGGCCATCCTGATCACTCAAGATCAGATCGCCGGCAACGAACTGGCGCGCACTGGCGATCTCGCACCCGCGAACGTCCGGCTCGCTCGGCGTGGTGTCACGATCGAGCGACGCACGCTTCTTCGCAGCGTTCGCACCGGCGAGATCGTCGTCGAGGATCGGTTCACCGGGACGCAACGAACGATC
>DASWRR010000168.1:0-7532 GCA_036403055.1 Ilumatobacteraceae bacterium
CGCGACGGTTACGCGAACTTCGCGATCGCCGACCCGCCGCTGAAGCTCGTCCTCTTCACAGGCATGGGTGAGCCCGGCTCGCTGAACCACATCGGCGTCGAGGTCGAGACCACCGATGAGGTCACGGCCGTGATCTCGCGGACGCAGGCGATGGGACTTCAGCAGGAGATCCAACAGAACACGTCGTGTTGCTTCGCGGTCCAGGACAAGACGTGGGTCAAGGGACCGGAGAACGACTGGGAGTTCTACACAGTCCTCGGCGACGCCCCGGCAATGGACGAGGTGGCCTGCGATCCCGCGGAGCCGACGGCGCACCGATCGACCTGCTGCTGAGCTCGACGCACCGATGACATGTGATGGCGACGCCGGTACGGATCTCTCGTCGCAACCAGAGACGGGCACCGGCGATCTCGATCTCGACCTCGTGCGGCGGCTCGTTGCCGAAGGTCTCGGGACCGCCCTGCTCATCATCGCGGTGATCGGCTCGGGCATCATGGCCAGCCGGCTGTCGACCGATGCCGGTTTGCAGTTGTTGGAGAACGCAGCCGCGACTGCGGCCGCTCTCGTCGGGCTCATCCTGATGTTCGGCGCTGTGTCGGGTGCGCACTTCAACCCGGCCGTCACACTGGTGGACCGCATGTTCGGCACGATCTCGACGCGCGACGGCGTGCTGTACGTGATCGCCCAAACCGTCGGCGGCTGCGCCGGCGCGGTGATCGCCAATGTGATGTTCGAGCTCGACCCGATCAACCTGTCGACGCACGTCAGGTCATCGGGCGCGCTGTGGCTCTCCGAGGTGATTGCAACGGTTGGATTGCTGCTCGTGATCCACGGTTGCGTGCGCACCGGGCGGGCCGCTGCGGTCCCGTTCGCGGTCGGGTTGTGGATCGGCGGCGCCTATTGGTTCACGTCGTCGACGAGCTTCGCGAATCCGGCCGTGACCGTGGCGCGCATGCTCTCGAACTCCTTTGCCGGCATCAAGCCGTCGTCTGCGCCGATGTTCATCGCGATGCAAGTCATCGGTGCCGGTCTGGCGTTCTTGTTGATTCGATTCCTCTACCCGCACCCGATCGAGGGGTCGCGTGATGGCTGACATCTCGTCCCAGCACATCCCTGAAGTGCTGTTCGTCTGTGTGCACAACGCCGGCCGTTCGCAGATGGCCGCGGCACTGTTGGCGCGGTATGCCGGCGATCGGATCGTCGTTCGATCAGCGGGCACCGCGCCCGCGGCCACGATCAACGCTGCCGTCGTCGAGGCGATGGCAGAGGTCGGCATCGATCTGGCAGCGGCGGGCGCAACTCCCAAGAAGTTGACAGAGGCCGCAGTCGCAGCGTCTGACGTCGTCATCACGATGGGTTGTGGAGACGAATGCCCGTTCTATCCCGGCAAGCGCTACGTGGACTGGGCACTCGACGATCCTGCTGGGCAAAGCGTCGATGCGGTGCGACGGATCCGTGACGACATCGACCATCGTGTGCGAGCGCTCGTCGCCGAACTGCTCGGACGCGCTGCTACTGGCTGAGCGGCTTCAACGCATCGAGCTTGCGGAGCTCGTCGGCTGCCTGTTTGGCGATCAGCACTTCGATGTAGTCCTTGACGGGCGCGTCTTGGAACTGATTCGCGAGATCGATGACGAGGGTGCGGAGGAACTCCGCGTCGTACCGACCATTGGATCGGGCGATGAGGGCATCGACGATCGGCGTCAACCGTGGGCTAGCGACTGCGGACGTCATCCGGCTCCTTCCCCGAAGGACATCAGGGAAACCGGGTTGCTCTTCGGCGACGGTGGCACTGGGGTCGGTGGTTCCCACCTCGATGTCACCTGAAACGGTTGCTTTCCCGTTTCCGTCTGCGAAAATCGTCGCGTCGAGCGCGAACACAAACTTGATGCAGAGCCAGGAATCGCTCTGCCGGACATCACTGGTGCCGCGCCCGGAGTGTCCACTGGACCGGCGCGGACGCTTCACCTCGACGCGACGTACTTCGACACGGTTTCGCTCGCGCTGGCGCGCTGGGGCGTCACGGTTCGTTCGCGAACCGGAGAACCGGGACCGGTGTGGACGCTCAAGATTCCCGTGGAGGCGATCGGATCGCAGGTCCAGCGCGACGAGATCGGCTTCGATGGACCACCGGGCGCTGTTCCCGCGCCGCTCGTTCAAGCCGTTCTCGCCTACACGCGCGGGCAACCGCTCGTCGACGTGATCCGGCTGCGGACGACGCGCGTCACCTTCGACATCGATGTGGATGGGCGCCGGATCGCAACGCTCAGCGACGACACCGTGGTTGCCGGCGGCCTCGCCGACGACACCCTCCGCACGTTCCGGGAGATCGAGATCGAGCTCGCCGCCGATCGGGCGGACGTCGATGCGGACGAACGTCCTGACCCTGTGGATGCAGTCCTCGCTCGCCTCAATGAAGCCGGATTCGAAGCGTCTGACGTTCCGGTTGGCAAAGCGCTGCGAGCGCTCGGGCCGCTGGCATTCGAGGCACCGGACGTCACGGTTCCGAATGCGGGCAAGCGCTCGCCGCTCGCCGTTGTCGTGCGCCGGGCAATCGCCAGATCGGTCGTCCAGATGATCGGAAACCATGCCGGCGTGTGCACCCACGATCCGGAGTCGTTGCATCAGTTCCGCGTTGCAGGGCGCCGCCTCAGATCCGACCTGCGCACGTTCGAGCCGCTGTTGGAACCGGCGTGGACGAAGTCGCTACGCGACGAGCTGGGATGGTTGGGCGGCGAGGTCGGCGCCGGCCGGGATGCAGACGTGTTCGCCGAGAACCTGCGTTCGGCGTTGACGCGGTTGGACGTGCCAGATCCGAACGCGACGGCGGCCCTGCTGCAACGGTTGGATCACACGGTCGGCGAGGCGCACGGCCGCGTCACGAAGGTGCTGTCGAGCGATCGCTACGTGTCGTTGCTCGACGCGCTCGTCCACGCCGCGGCCGAGCCGCGATTCAGCGCGCCTGAGCTCGAACGCTCGGACGCCAAGCGGCGGCGCACAGGTCGTCGTCTGGTCAAGAAGCCGTGGCGACACCTCGAGCGAGCCGTCGAGGCGCTCGCGCCCGACTCGCCGGACAGCGCGCTCCACCGTGTCCGCATCCTTTCGAAGCGCGCTCGATACGCCGCCGAGGCGGTGGCACCGCTCAACGGCGGCGCTGCAAAACGCTTCGCCGACGCGATCGCCAAGGTGCAGACGGTGCTCGGCAGTCACCACGACAGCGCGGTCGCCGAGATGTGGTTGTGCGATGCGGCCACGGCCGTTCCGGAGACTCGCGCGCTCGTCGACGAGCTCCTGATCGTGGAGCGCGACGAGCGGGCACGGCTGCGCGACGAGTTCGACGACTTGTGGAAGGTGGTGTCGCGTCCGAAGCGACGAAGGTGGTTGCAGTGATGTCGGCGTACAGGCCGGCGTCACACCAATCGGCCTCCGTCGAGATGCAGCACTTGGTCGGCGCGATCGAATGCGACCGCGCGGTGCGACACGGCGAGCACCGTGATGCCCGCGGCTGAGAGGTTCGCCCACAACTGCAGCTCGGTCTCGATGTCGAGTGCCGACGAAAGGTCATCGAGCACCACGAGCTCCGGTGCGTGCACGAGCGCTCGCGCCGTCGCGACCCGTTGTCGCTGTCCGCCGGAAAGACGCAGACCACGCGGCCCGATCAGGGTGTTGACGCCGTCGGGCATCTCCTCGATGTCGGCGCGGACCGCGGCCAACTCGAGGGCGATCGAGAGGCGCTCATCATCGGCGATTCCGAGAGCGATGTTGTCGGCCACCGAGTCCGAGATGAGTTGCGGCACCTGTGGCAGGAACGCGGCATTCGGCGGGATCAAAAATGCGGCTCGGTCGGGGATCAGCCGACCGTTCCACGTGATGTCGCCGCCGACGTCGGCTTGATGGGCGAGGCCGAGCAGGGCGCGCAGCAGCGTGCTCTTACCCGAACCGATCGGACCGGTGAGCACGGTGAAGCTGCCGCGTCGCACGGTGAAGCTGACGTCGTGCACACCGGCGCCACTGGGGTACGTGGCAGTCAGCCCACTCACCTCGAGGGTGTCGAGCGGAACTCGCTCAGGTCGTCGGTTCTCCGGTCGTTCGCGCGTCTGGCGTTGGCCGATCGGCAGATCGCGCGCGGTGACCGTGTTGCCGACGTCCTTGTCGGCGACGAGGCCACTCATCCGGTCGAACGCGACGGCAACCTGCTTGCGGCGGGCCAACATCCGACCCACCATGCGCGGCAGGAAGCTCAACCAGCCGAGGTAGGCGGAGAAGACCGCCAGCTCGCCGACGCTGAACTTCCCTGATGCCATCGCGCCAGCGGCGGTCAACAATACGAGGCCGAGCCCGACGTCGGCTGCACCTTGGCTGAACGCCCACACGCTCTCGTCGAGCACGCGATCGCGAACGGCCGTGCGCCGGCGAGCGTCGACCAACTTGCGAAGGTGCGCGATCGTCGGTTCGATCGCGTCGTTGACCTTGACGGTCGTCGCTGCCGCCATGACATCGCCGAGGAGACCGCTGACCGACGACGCCGCGACCCGGTCAGCGGCGCGGTAGCGCTTGATGCGGGCGTCGAGTGTGCGCGTAGCCATGGCAACGCCCACGAGAGGGATCAGGAGCACGAGGGCGGCGCGCGCGTCGAGGCTGCCGAGCACCAATCCGGCGAGCGACGTGAAGACGACCCCTGCAGAGATGTCGACGAAACCGTCGATGAACATCGTCACGTCCTCGACGTCGTCGCGGAAGTGTGTGATCGCCTCGCCCGCCGACCCGACCGGCTGCCCGGCCTCCGGGCCGCCACTGGCGACCTGTGCAGTCAAGAGGTTGGCGCGCAGCAACGACTGCATGTGCACCCAGGCCTTCGTCCACATCAGCGCACCCGCGTGAATCGAGGTCATCCGCGCCACTTCGCACACGACGAGTGCTCCGCCGATCCAGTAGACGCGCGAGTTGTGACCAGTCGACAGCGCGTTGAAGCCGCGACCGAGCAGCCAGCCGCTGAGCACCGGGAACGTGAAGAACAACACGAACAACAGGTAGCCCGACCAGAAGCTGCGCGGCTCGTGCTGCGAGACACGCCACCCGAGTCGCCACACGCTCATGGCGTCACCACCTCGTCGTGGGCCAGATCCAGCAGATGGCGATACCGGCTGCCGATGTCGTCGGCGAGATCGACCCGGTCACCGTGTTCGATGACGCGGCCGTGGTCGAGCACGACGATCTCGTCGACGTGTCGCAACGTCGACAAGCGGTGGGCGATGATCAGCGTCGTCCTGCCGTGCGTCAGGCGGGCGACCGCATCCTCCAACATCGCCTCCGTGGTCGGATCGATGCGCGCGGTTGCCTCGTCGAGGACGACGATGTCGGGATCGCGTAGCCACACGCGTGCCAGCGCCAGCAGTTGCGCCTCTCCCGCCGAGAGCCCTGTGCCACCGGCGCCGAGCTGTCGGTGGATGCCGCCGTCGGCAAGCGCGCCGAGACCGGCGTTGCGCAATGCCGTTTCGACTTCAGCGTCCGTCGGCACATCGTCGAAGAGCGTGACGTTGTCCCTGACGGAGCCGCTGAGCAGTTCGACTTCCTGAGGGATGAGCGCAACCCGGCTGCGGAGCTCGCTGATGGGGATCTGGTCGATCGGAACTCCGCCGAGCAGCAGCGTCCCGCTCGTCGCATCGACCAGCCGCAGGACCAGCCGCGACAACGTCGTCTTGCCGCTACCCGTCCGACCGACGATGCCGACCGACCGGCCGGCGGCGATGTCGAGGTCGATTCCTTGGAGCACGATCTGGTCGTCTCCATAGTCGTAGGCGACGTCGCGGAACTCGATGTTCAACGGTCCGTCCGGAGGGATCGTCGTGCCGGCGTCGCGAATGTCCGGCTCGACGGCGAGCAGATCGATCACCCTCACCATCGCGCCGTTGGCCTTCTGGACGGTCTCGAGTTGGTCGACCATGTCCTCGAGCGGTCGGGCGAGGAGCAGCACGTACTGGAACAGCAAGAACGCGTCGCCGATCGTGATGATCTTGCGGCTCACCAACATCGCACTGATGATCAGCGACACGATGGAGCCGCCTCCGACGGCGCCGTCGACGGCCCACCACATCCGCAGGAACGCCTTCTCCCGGCGGACCGCGCTGGCCAACGTGACCGAACTGTCCTCCACGAACCGCCACATCGCATGTGCGCCGGCGCCATTCGAGCGGAGATCCTCAGCGGCCGTCAGCCGCTCCTCGATCCCGCCGTACAGTCGGGCGTAGGAGCCCATCTCGTCCGACGATTCACCGACTGCCCGGTGACGCCCGCTGACCACCGTTGCGATGGCGAGTGTGACGTAGACCAGGGCACCAGCGGCGAGGCGCCAGTCGACCACGAGCAGGACGACGATCATCCCGACCATCGTGAACAGCGCTCCGGCGGCCCGCGGGATCACCCTGCCCATGAAATCCGAGACGGACGTGACGTCGCCATCGACGCGCTGGATGAGCTCGCCCGGCGTGTGCTGGCGGTGAAAAGCGTGGCTGAGGCCGAGGACGTGCCGTGCCAACCGGATCCGGATGCCGTTCGTCGTGTGCCACGCCGTGATCGTCGCCATCCACGCCACCGCCATGTTGATCAACTGCGTCGCGATGGCGATCACCAGGAAGAGCACCGCCAGGCCGGCCAGCGTGCTCTTGGTCGTCCCTTGCGTCGCGAGGTCGACGATCCGACGGACGATCAACGGTCCCGTGAGGATCAACCCGGAACCGGCGGCGACGAGCGCGCCGAGTCCGGCCCAACGCACAGCGTCGGGACGGAGCAGGGCGGCGAGGGCGCGCCAACGAGAGGTTGCCATGGACATTGGAATGATTCTTCCCTGCCGACGGCTGTCAATGCGTTTGAATTTCCGACTTCGGGGCCCGTGAGCACGACGACGAGGGGCTGCGCGATATTGCGCGGCGCAGGCACTTGGCGTTGACTTCCTCGGGCGATAGCATTGCACCTCGGCCCAGACCGGCTTCGCGCGTGCGGAGCAGGTCTCCGCTTCAGTTTCTCACCGTTCGAAAGAGGCCCGCTCTGCCCAAGCCAAAAGACGACGCCATCGTGCTCGAAGGCACGATCCTCGAATCTCTCCCCAACGCAATGTTCAGGGTAGAGCTCGAGAACAGCCACAAGGTGCTGGCGCACATCTCGGGAAAAATGCGGATGCACTACATCCGAATTCTCCCTGGCGACAAGGTGCAAGTTGAACTCACCCCGTACGACCTCACCCGCGGTCGCATCACGTATCGATACAAGTAACCAGAGCCCAGCCACCCAACCGAGCGAAGAGTCATCATGAAGGTTCGTCCGAGTGTCAAGAAAATCTGCGAGAAGTGCAAGGTCATCCGGCGGCACGGCCGAGTCAGGGTGATCTGCGAGAACCCGCGTCACAAGCAGCGTCAGGGCTGAGGAAGAGCCAAGAGGAAGAAGCACAGTCATGGCACGAATTTCCGGCGTCGACATCCCCCGCGAGAAGCGGCTCGAGATCGCCCTCACCTACATCTTTGGCATCGGTAAGCCCA
>DASWRR010000169.1:0-1870 GCA_036403055.1 Ilumatobacteraceae bacterium
CAAGCGAAGCGGAAGGAGCGCAGCACGCAACAGCCTGTCGGTCACGACTTCACCGTACGCCGGGTCGACTGCAATGCTCGCACCATGTCAGCACGCGTGATCGATGGTCCGAACGGCCTCAAAGAAGTAGTCGGCGAGCACCTCGGCTACAGCGATTGGGTGGAGATCACGCAGGACCGCGTCAATCAGTTCGCCGAGGCGACGGGCGACTTCCAATGGATCCACGTCGATCCGGAGCGTGCCAAGAAGGAGAGCCCGTTCGGCGGACCCATCGCGCATGGGTACCTCACGTTGTCCTTGGCACCGGTGATGATGCCGATGGTCGTGCAGAGCACCGGCTTCAAGATGGGCGTCAACTACGGCTGCAACAAGGTCCGCTTCATGTCGCCCGTTCCGGTCGGCTCCAACCTGCGTCTCGGCGTGCGGTTGCTCGCCGTCGACGACATCGCCGGCGGAGTGCAGTCGACGTATGAGCTCACGTTCGAATGTGAAGGCGCGGCCAAGCCGAGCTGCGTTGCCGAAGTGATCTACCGCAGCTACGAGTAAACCCACAGTGTTTGCCGCGCGCCCGGGTGGGCGCCAAACACTCGGATGTAGCCTCCTTGCGGTGACCGGCAGCAAGCGAGCGTGGGACAGCGAGGCGTTGCCGCAGGGCGATGACAAGGTCGCCGCCGTTCGCCAGATGTTCGACGCGATCGCGCCGCGATACGACCTCGTCAATCGGATCATGACCTTCCGGCTCGACGTCCGGTGGCGGCGCAAAGCCGTCAGGCTGCTCGCCTTGCCGTCCGGTAGCACAGTGATCGACCTCGCGAGCGGAACGGGAGACCTCTGCGCCGACCTGGCGCGCGCTGGCCATCGGCCGCTGTCGTTCGACCTCAGCTTCGGGATGCTCGCAGCCGACCGCAGCGGTGCGCCACGGGTGCAAGCCGACATATTGCGGCTGCCGCTCCCCGACCACTCGGTCGACGCTGCAACATGCGGCTTCGCGCTGCGGAACCTCGTCGAGCTGCCACGGTTCTTCGAGGAGCTCGGTCGCGTCGTCAGGCCCGGCGGGCGGATTGCACTGCTCGACGTCGGAGTCCCCGACAACAACCTTGTTCGGTGGGGCAACAACATCTACTTCGGCAAGGTCGTTCCGAAGATCGGTGGTCTTCTCAGCGATGCGCCCGCGTATCGATACCTGCCGAAGAGCGTCGCGTACCTTCCCTCACGTCAGCAGATGATCGCGGACCTTCGCGCGGCTGGTTTCGATGACGCTGAACATCACCAGCTGTCCGGCGGCATCACGCAGTTGCTGCTCGGCACTCGGAGCTAGACGTGCGTGCCGTCAGTCGACCGCTCGATCGCGAAGTCGACCTCAACGACATCGCCCGCGGCGACGGGTACCTCTTCGTCCGCGACGGCGTCGGTGTCGCCGCTCGAGGAGTCGCCGCGCGAGTTCCGATCGACGATGTCGCCGACGTGCTCGCAGCGATCCGGCACGACGATCATGCCGATGGAGCGCGGCCGCTCGCGTTGGGTGTCGTCCCGTTCAAACCAGGGTCCCCATGCGAGCTGGTGATCCCGGAAGTCGCCGTCGTGAAGGCGGCCGACGGTCGCAAGTGGGTGACGACGATCGATGATGCGGTCGCGGATCTCGACACTCCGCCGCGGCCCGAGCCGCGAGCGCAGAAGTTCACGAGCGAGCCCATGACACCGGTGAAGGACTACCTCCTCGCGGTGACGGCAGCACGCGACGCCGTGCGCGACGGACGGCTCACCAAGGCGGTGATCGCTCGCGAGGTGCGCGTCAGCAGCGACGAGCCGATCGACATCCACGCCGTTCTGGTCCGGCTGCGAATGTCGTTCGGCTCGAGCTACCGCTACT
>DASWRR010000170.1:0-1766 GCA_036403055.1 Ilumatobacteraceae bacterium
CGACCTGCCCTGGACGGTGCTTTTTCCGCCGGACGCGCGCGCCGAGCCGGGCACGACGGTCGCGATCGCCGCGCATCACGCGGGCTTGTGGTCGGTCAACGCATGCCGCGTCGTCTACACGATCGACGACGAGCGTGGCGATGGGATGCGCGTTTCAGGCTTCGCGATCGGAACGCTCCCGGAACATCTCGAGCGCGGCGAAGAACGCTTCACGATCGAGCACCACGATGCCGACGACTCGGTGTGGTTCGAGCTCTACTCGTTCGCGAAGCTCAAGCACTGGCTCCCACGACTGGTCGCACCCTTCGCGTCGACCTTCCCGCATCGATTCGCGAGAGAAGCGGCTGCTCGCTTCATCAGGTAAATGCCTGCTGCTCGAAGACAACGATTGATTTCCTGATGCTTGAAAAGTCGTCCGGCAGTAGGAAATCAATCGTTGTTTTCAAAGCTGTATCAGCCCGCGACCGGACTAAGCAAGTCGCCAAGTAAGCTCAGCGCTTGGTCGGCCAGCTTCAGCAGTTCGCCGAGCGCCGCGATCTCTTGGTTCGACAGTACGTGGCCGTCGATGCCGCGGATGACCGGATCGGAGAAGGTGCCGGTGATCGTCGCGAAGGTGGTGCCGTTCACCGTGACCGTCACGTTCAGCGTCGAGCCGGTGCCGCTGAAGGTGTAGTGGATCACGGTCGACGCGCTGTGGATCGTGAGATCGAGCTGGCCCGTCGCCGCATCGAGTGATGAAAGGCTGGTCGCCGATCCGCTCACCGTCAGGTCGCGCGACGGCACGGTGTACGTCCACGCGACGTTGACCGTGGACGAATTGCCCGTGATCACGACGCTCGCCGTCACGTTTACGTCCACGTGCGTGGCCCCGTCGCTCACGAATCCGAGGATCGAGAAGTCGGCCGACGACGAGCCCGTCGCCGACGCGCTGACCGTGTAGTCGAGGTACGTCGTGCTGCCGCCTACCACGACGAGGCGCAGCGCGACGGCGAGCGGGCTCGTCGGATTCAGGTCGATCACGTCCGCGTAGCCGACCTCACTCGACGTCGCGGGCTGCTGCGTGATCGGATCGACCGCGTAGAGCACGAAGCGCACGCCGTTCGATGGGGCGCCGCTACGGGCCGAGGCGACATACTGCGCTTGGGCCGAGCTGTAGACGAAAGTCTTGCCGAGCATGCTCGGCGACAGCAGCTGAGCTCGCGCGATGGCGAGCCGGGCGAACTCACTGGCGCTCGCCGTCAGCTCGGCCCGCGCCGACGGGGGCGCGCCGCGACCGGCGACCTCAGCCGCCTTCGTTGCGGCGACGGCGGCCGAAAACCCGCCGGTGATGCCGAATCGGGAGCTCATCGCGGAAAAGCTCGAGAGCATCGGCGTGTTGAAAGCGGCCTGCATCGCCTGTGCGTCGCCCTGGACGCGAGCAGCGTTGAAGGGCGCATTGGGCGCGGTCGTGTCCTTTCCGCAGGCACTAACCGCGAAGAGCGTAACGAGAGAGACGAGCGGCGCAACGCGTCCGATCGGCAAACGAGCCAGCATGGATGTCCTCATTTGGTGGATGTCGTGAGCTACCCAAGAGGACGACGGAAGGCAAGGAAAGGGGACAGGAACCAGGGTGCAGGGGCCAGAGGAGTGAGGAGTTCAGGATGCGAGGACGATGCTCGGCCTGGTTCCTAGCTCGACCTCAGACCTTCTGTTGAATCCTGACTCCTCCCTGGGCCCTGTCCCCTGCTACCCCTGTCCCTCGGGGTATTGACAGTGCTACGTCACAC
>DASWRR010000171.1:0-5277 GCA_036403055.1 Ilumatobacteraceae bacterium
GGCGCGACACCGGAGCAGGGCGGTGCCGCCGCCGGCGACCACGCCTTCCTCGATGGCGGCCCGGGTGGCCGAGAGCGCATCTTCGATGCGGTGCTTCTTCTCTTTGAGCTCGACCTCGGTCGCTGCGCCGACCTTGACGACGGCGACGGTGCCCCCGACGATGTCAACGGCCGGATCAACCAGATCAAGGCCGAGATCGAGAACACCGACAGCGACTGGGATCGCGAGAAGCTGCAAGAGCGTCTCGCCAAGCTCGCCGGCGGCGTTGCGGTCATCAAGGTCGGCGCGGCCACCGAGGTCGAGCTCAAAGAGAAGAAGCACCGCATCGAAGACGCGGTGTCGGCTACTCGTGCAGCGATCGAAGAAGGTGTTGTCGCCGGTGGCGGCGTCGCTCTCGTTCGGGCGCGCGCCGCGGTGATGGCGGTCGTCGAGAGCCTCACGGGTGACGAGGCCACCGGTGCTCGCACCGTGTGGGAATCCTTGATCGCACCGTGCCGTCTCATCGCCGACAACGCCGGCATGGAAGGCGCAGTCGTCGTTCCGCAGGTCGAGGCCGCTTCGGGCTCGATCGGCATGAACGCCGCGACCGGCGAGATGGTCGATCTGGTCAAGGCCGGCATCATCGATCCTGCCAAGGTCACCCGCGCCGCGTTGCAGAACGCAGCATCCATCGCCGCGCTCGTCCTCACCACAGAATGCTTGGTGTCGGACAAGCCGGAGAAGAAGTCGGCCATGCCCGCCGGTGGCGGCGGAATGGGCGGAGGAATGCCCGGAATGGGAATGATGTGACGCCCTGAGGCGTTACAACTGACACCCCCCACCAAATGGCCTCGGTGCTGCGAGCGATCGCCGCCGAGGCCGTTTGATTTTTCAGGGCCTTCCGCGGCCCACCGGTAGGCTCGCCGCAATGGGTGTCTCGAAGCGTCCTTTCTGGATGCATCAACTGGTCGAGTACATCCTCGGCGGCGCGATGATCGCGGCAGGGCTGCAGAGTCCGACTCCGTTGGTCCCGACCGTCGTCGGCGGCGTCGTGATGTTGCACGCAGCCATCACCGTCGGTCCGCTCGGCGCTTTTCGGATGCTCGGTCGCCGGCTGCATCGCTACAACGACGTCGGTGTCATGTTGCTCGAGGTCGTCGCCGGCCTGCAGCCGTGGATCAAGATCGAGTCGGGAACGCGGTTCCTCGTGGTCGGCATCGCGTTCGTGCACCTCTTCGTGTGGTGGAACACCAACTTCGCGATGCGCGTCAAGTCGCCGCGCGTCTCTGCCGAGGGCGGTCGCAGCAACGAGGTCGGCCGAATCGCCGGCCGCCTCGTCGGCAACGGTGTCAACGCCGTTCGCCGACAGCGCGGCGATCATCGGTAGCCTGACCCGCATGTCGTTCGCCCCACCGCCACCGGATCTCCGCAAGCTGCAGACCGCGTGGGAAGAGTGGGAGCGCGGCGAACAACCACCTGGCAAGGTCCTCGCCAACCTCAAGACCGCCGGCATGGGGATCGTGCTCGCGCAACTGGTCGAGAGTGGCTGGACCCCCACTCCCTAGTTCGCGTTGGCGACGCGGCGGCGGGCAGCGCATTCCACGGCCGAACGGATGGACGTACGGCGCTGACGCTCCGTGGCTCGAACGAGTGCGTCGCATCACGGCCGCCGACGTCGCGACCGCGATCGTCGACCGATCGGCGATCGAGCCGATCGCCCCGTCGGACACCTTGAGGTCGTCGGCTGTCCTCGTTGCGCTGGCGGACGGCGAACAGGGCGCCGAGGTCCTGCTGACCCGGCGCTCTGAGCGCCTTCGGAGTCACCGCGGCGAGATCAGCTTCCCCGGCGGCCGCGTCGACCCTGGCGAATCGTTCGAGCAAGCGGCGCTCCGTGAGGCGCACGAGGAAGTCGCGCTCGACCCGTCGGTGGTCGAGCTCCGCGGACGGCTCGACGCGATCTCGACGATGGCGAGCCGCAGTTTCATCGTGCCGGTCGTCGGCACCGTCGACACGCGTCCCGGCTTGGTGGCGGCCGAGCACGAGGTCGAGCGGATCATGTGGGTCCCGTTGGCTGAGCTCACTCGCGCCGACACGTTCCGCGAGGAGATCTGGGAGTTCGACGGTGAGCGTCGTCCGATCTTCTTCTTCGAGCTCGACGACGAGACGGTGTGGGGTGCGACTGCGCGAATCCTTCATCAACTGCTGCGCGTGACCCTGGGTGTCGACGGCCCAGAGCCACGCGCGTTGTGAATGCAATGAGGCGTCAGCCGGCCAGTCGCACGACCGAATAGAACGTCGCAGCCCACGCGAGGCATGTCGGCTCGTCGTACCACGGGCGCGACCAACAATGTTGCTTCATGTCGGCGAGGAACTGTTGGTCCACCCGTTTGCGTGTGGTGTTCGTCCAGTGCCCACGGCCGTACCGCCTGTCGAGCAGTTGCAGGTTGCGATAGCCGAAGTCGTGGCGGCGACACGCGTTCGTGAAGTTGAACGAGCGGCCGGTGTTGCCGACCAGTGGTGCAGAGCAGAAGTCGGTGCTCCAGTCGAACCACGTGTCGCCGCCGACGGCAGCGACGAATACCGTGATGGAAGTCGCGTAGAGCAAGTGCTCGACGTAGGCCTGATCGGCCGATGCGGAGTGGACAGGCCCGGCGGAAGCCGGCGATGCGACGGTCAACACGAAGGTGACCGCGACGAACACTCGGAGAACATGTCTCATGTGTGCTCCTCGTTCTGTCGTGCCCGAGGTGGGCGAACCGGAGTCAATCAAATGACGCGGTGGCACGCAACCGCTTCTCGACAATCGTCTCAGGCGAGTTGTTGCAACAGGCTCCACGCCGCCCGCACGTGCCGCTCCTGTGTCGCCCGGGCGCCGATCGAGAATCGCAGGACCGAGCGGCCGTCGAGCACCGTGCGTGTGAACAGCACGGCGCCGGTGGCGTTGGCCCGCTCGATGAGTCGGTCCGTCGCCGCATCTCCGTCTCGGAGTGCGATGCAGACGAGGTTGAGCGGATGTGGCGCGACGATCTCGAAGCGCGGGTCCGCAGCCGCGAGGTCGGACAGCAGGTTCGTCAATCGGACGTGCTCGCGGATCATCTGCTGCACGTCGTCGACGCCGTCGGTGCGAAGGTGGAACCACAGCTTCAACGAGCGGAACCGGCGGCCGAGTGGGACCTGCCAATCGCGGTAGTCGATCACCGCGCCGCTCTCGGCGGCCTTCGAACGCAGGTACTCAGGAAGGATGCTCAATGCTCCGAGCAGCGCGGTTCGATCTGCTGTCCAGAACAGATCGCAGTCGAAGTTGATGCCCATCCACTTGTGCGGGTTCGTGCAGTAGCTGTCGGCGTGGTCGAGCCCGGCATTGACCCAGCGGTGCTCGGGCACCAGCGCAGCGATCCCCGACATCGCCCCGTCGACGTGGACCCAGAGTCCTTCGCGATGGGCGATGGCCGCGATCTGCTTCGTGGGATCGAACGCCATCGAGCTGGTCGTGCCATGCGCCGAGCAGACCCAGAACGGAACGAGGCCGGCATCACGATCCGATGCGATCATGTCGGCGAGCGCATCCGGTCGCATCGCGAAGTTCTCGTCGTGCGGCACGACACGCAGCCGGTCGGTGCCGATGCCGGCGATTCGCAGACCCTTCTCGATGCTGGAGTGCGCCTGCGAGGTCGCGTAGGCGACGAGGCGCGAGGTGTCGCCGTCGGTGTTGACGGCGCCCCCGGTGATGCGCCACCGCGCCGCCAAGATCGACGCGAGCGTCGCCTCGCTGGCCGACCCGTGGATCACGCCGCCGCCGGTCGCGCTCGTCGAGCGGAAGCGCTCAGGAAGCCCGAGCAACTCCTGCATCCAGTCGACCATCAGCGTCTCGATCTCGGTGCACGCCGGGCCCGTCACCCAGCTCATGCCCTGAACGCCGAGACCGGCCGTCAGCAGGTCGCCGAGGATCGCTGGATACGAGGAGTTCGCGGGGAAGTAGGCGAAGAAGTTCGGGTGCTGCCAGTGCGTCAGGCCGGGCACGACGACTCGTTCCAAGTCGGCCATCACCGCGTCGAAGCCGTCAGGCGTCGCCGGTGGCCGCTCGGTCAGTTGGGCGCGGACGTCTCCCGGTTGCACCGTCGACGTCACCCGGCGCTGCTCGATGTTCTCGATGTAGTCGGCGATCCAGTCGACGAGGTCGTGGCCGTGCTTCTTGAAATCTTCAGGCGTCACCGGCGCAACCGTAGCGTCGTCGACACGATCGCTGTCCGTGCTGCAGGACTCATTCGGGCCGACCGAACTCCGGTGATCCGTCCGCACGCCACGAGAACCGTTTGGCTCGAACCTGCCGCGCCCACCCGGCACCCGTCGAGCGTGCCGCGTGGTAGATCAGCCAGTCGCCGCCCGCGTCGTGGAGGAAGCACGCGTGGCCGGGACCGGTGATCGTTTCGGTCCGCGAGAACACCGGTTGCGCTCGCTTCACCCACGACTCCGGATCGAGGGGATCCTCGCCGGCGAGCGTCAGCAGTCCGAGGCAGTAGTCGTCGGTCCAGCTGCCGCTTGCGGAGAACACCACGAAGACCCGACCGTCGTGCACGAGCGGCTGCGGTCCCTCGTTGACCCACGGGTACCCGCGACGCTCCCAGTCGTATTCGGGCCGCGAGATGCACACTCGGTCGGATCCAAGTGCCGAGGGGCTGGCCATACTCGCGATGTAGATGTTCTGACTCGAGTTCTCGTGACCGTCCCAACCGGACCACACGAGGAACCTGCGGCCGTCGGGTAGTTGCAGGACGGAACCGTCGATCGACCACCGGTCGGTTGCCGCCTCGAGTCGCGCGCCGTACACGTACTCGCCCTGCGGATCGTCGCTCGCGCCTTCGAGTACGTGGATCCGTTCGTGACCGTGGTTCCCGTCGTACAGCGAGAGATAGATGTACCAACGCGCGTCTAGGCGGTGCAGCTCCGGCGACCAGATCTCCTCGTACGGCGGGACATGAGATCGCGGCGACGGCCACACCGGAACCGGTGTCGCATCGGCCATCCCGGTGATGTCGTCGAACGTGGCGACGAGCACCTTGCGCTTCGCCCGGTCGACGGTGCAGTAGTACAACCGATCGTCGTGCGAGACGACCCATGGGTCCTCGCCGTCGGACACCAGCACGTTCGTCTGGTCGCCGCTCGGCGGCAGCGCCCTGGCCCGCGCCGTGAGCACGTTGATCTGCTCGATCGTCATCACGACCCTGTCCGCGTCCACGTGAGGTCAGGGTGCTGGTTCGTGCGACGCGTCGCGGGCCTTCACACCGCGAGCGACACGCC
>DASWRR010000172.1:0-5317 GCA_036403055.1 Ilumatobacteraceae bacterium
CCGAACACGACGTCGGTGCCTTCGATGTTGAGCAAGCTCAACTGCTGCGAGACGCTCGCCTCGGTGTTCATCGTGTTCGACACGGTGAACGGTCCGTCCTCCGGCGACTTGACCTCGTACGCCACGAGCGAGCCGTAGTCCTGCGGGTCGCTGCTGGCGGTCATGAACGCCTGAAGGTTGCGTTTGCTGTCGTCGGTCGAGAACGGCACGAACGGGCGCAGCAGCTTGAACGACGCCTGCGTCTCACCCGGCGATCGCAGCATCGAGTAGTACGGCACGAACCGCTCCGCACTCGACTCGATCGCGAGGTCGGCCTGCGCTGTCGTTGTATCGCCTCCGGCCGTCGTGTCGGTCGCGACGACCGGGCCGCCGCGTGGACGAGAGATCGGTGCCTGCGCGACAGACCATGCACCGGTCCGACCGAAGAACGCCTCAGGACTCAGCACCTTGTACTTCGAGTAAGCAGCGGTCTGCACACGGAACAGCTCCTCGGGATAACGCAGGTGCGCGTCGAGTCCCTTCGGCATCTGATCGCGATTCTTGAACAGGCCAGGAAACGCTGATTGCCACACCTTGGCGATCGGATCCTGATCGTCGATGATGAAGAAGTCGACCGTGCCGTTGTAGGCATCGACGACGACCTTGATGCTGTTGCGGACGTAGTTGAACGGATGGTCGAGACCGCTTCCCGGGTTCAACTGCTTGCGGTCGCCGCTCTCCGCGTAGGGGTAGCGATCCGATGTCGTGTACGCGTCGATGACCCACAGCACTCGGCCGTTGAGCGCGACCGGATACGGGTCGTTGTCGTACGACAGGAACGGCGCGAGCTTCTTGGCGCGGTCCTCGACCCGACGGATCGAGACCAGTCGAGAATCGTCGTTGATCGCGCCCGACCCGATCATGTTGTAGTCGAGGTAGCTGAGCGCGAACGACATCCGCTTGAACACCGAGTCGAGCTTGATGCCGCCGGTTCCGGAATAGGGGCCCGGATCCGAGTAGCCGGGGCAGTCCTCCTCGTTGACGCCGGTGTCGACGACGGCGTACCCGGAGATGTCGTCGCTGAAGTACATCTCCGGTCGGTCGAGCTTGACCTCGTGGTACACCGGGCGTCGGTCGCTGATCTGTCCCGACGGTGCCTCGACGAGACCGCAACCGTGCGTGTTGATGAGGTGCTGACCCTGCCACGACTTGTTCGCGATCGCCGAGAGATCCAACTCGCGCGCGGCCACCGCGACTTGCTGCACACGACCGTCGAGGTCGTATCGGTCCGGGTCGAGATCGTTGATCGTCAGGCCGGCCTTCTGGCTCTGGTCCGTGCGGAACCGGCCGACCATCGCTTCGGGCTTCAGCAACCGAACGTTGGTCAAGGGCGTGACGTCCTCCGTGAGGGCACGCTCGCTGATGTCGGCGAAGCTGACCTCCTTCACCGCGACGTTGTCGATGCCGAGCGCGTGTCGCGTCGCCGTGATGTTGCGGACGATGTACGGCGCCTCTTTGTCGCGCTGATTCGGGTTGACGACGAGGGCCTGAATGGCCGCGGGATAGATGATGCCGCCGACGAGTGCGATGACCGCCCACAACGCCGACGCGACGACAGGAATGCGCCACGAGTTCGTCCGCAGCGTCGACAGGAACAGCCCCGCAACCAACAGTGCGATCAACGTGAGCAACATGACAGCAGGCAGTTGCGCCTTGGCTGCCGAGTACAGCAATCCCCGAACGAAGCCGCGCGAATCGGTGGTGAGCTCGTACCGAGTGAGCCAGTAATCACCGGCCTTGACGACCGCCAGCGCGGCGAGGAGCACCGCGACATGAGCCTTCGTCGCCCGGCGCACCTTCGGCCGCGGCGGCTGGATGATGATGCCGCCACTGAGGACGTGCGTCGCGACCACGAGCAACGTGATGAACACCAGCGCGGCGAAGAGCCAGTCGAGCACGAACGCGATGAACGGCAACCGGAACATGTAGAACCCGACGTCGTGCCCGAACTGGGCGTCGGCGATGCCGAATCGCTGCGAGTTGCGGAACATCAACCAGTCCTGCCAATGGCCCACCGCGGGAGCGGCGAACAGCAGTCCCGCAACCGTCGCGACCGCGATGCGCAACATGCGCAGGCGATGACCGAAGAACTCGTGGAACCGTTCGACCACTGGATGGGTGTTGGCAGAGAACGCCGAGGGCGCGAGGCGATCGGCGATGACGAGATTGAGCACCGCCAACGCGACGAACGTGCCGCCGAAGAGGAAGAACATCAGCAACTTCGAGCGCAGCATCGTCGAGAAGACGCCGGCTCTGCCGACCGAGTCGAACCACAGGTAGTCGGTGTAGAAGCCCGCGAAAAAACGGCCGAACAGCAAGATGCCGACGAGGACGACGGCGACCGCGATGAGAGCGATGCGTCCCTTGTCGGAGAAGCGTCGGGCCCTCATCGTCGAAGCACCACGAGGTGGCAGATCGCTCGGGTTGCGCACTCTGGCGAGGCTAGCGGGGAGCTAACGCAAGCATGCAGCGGCAACCCTCGTGCGCCGGCGCACTGGTGTCGCCTGTGGGAAATGGCTGGGCCGCGGCGACCTCACCGGCCAACGCGTTGTCCTCTGCGTCGGGGCACGCCGGGCCATTCGGATCGACCATCCAGCACACTCGTGTTCCCGGCACGACGGCCGCAAGCGCGCCGCGACCGAAGGCCGTGCGCGCCACGTCGTCGAGGTGCTCGTCGATTCGTTGCGTCTTCCACTCGCGGTACACACCGCGGACGGTGTCGGCGAGCTCGCCGTTGTCGCCATTCGCGTCGGTCACCGCGCGTTCGAGACGTGCACGAAGTGGCGCGACGATCGTGGTGGTCAGCGCCTCGATCGCCGGCTTGACGGCACCAGCGCGGTTGATGTCGGCCTTGTGCTCCTTGGCAGTGCCTTTGTCGATGCTGGCGGCACCCATGAGCGCGGCCTTCTCGAGGTCGCTGGTGATTGCCGCCGCATATCGCGAGGCCTGCTCCGTCTCCCACGGCAACATCGTGTCGATCGTCCGCACGGGCTCGTTGCGACGAAGCGTGTGGAGGATCTCGTTCTGCTCGTCGGCGAGCACGCGCTTCAACTTTCGCGCGCACGTCACGATGATCGGCGTCAACGACGCGTCGCGCTGACCGAACAACGTCTCGTCGATCGGTTCGTCGACCGTCGGCTCTTTGGGCGACGGCTGGAACACGGAGATGTCTTCGATGATCGTCAAGGACACTGTTGCGTCGGTGTCGTCGGCAGTGTCGGCGGTTGCCTGGACGCTCTCGTCGCCGGCGGCTGTGTCGATCGTGTCCGATGCATCCGTCGCCTGCTGGGCGCGCTCGACGACAGCCTCCGCCCTGGCGGCGCGGAGACGGGCGAAGAGATCGTCGACGGACGCGTTGGGAGCATCGTCCATCACGTCGTCGTCGCCACCACCGAACAGCGCAACCACCGGAGCGGCCTTGCGCGCGTCGTCGCGTTCGTCGTGCTCGTGCTTCTCGTGGATGTCGCGCATCAGCAACACGGTGTTGTCGACATCGTCATCCGCAGATGACTCATCGGAGGATTCCTCGGTCTCGACGACCGTGAGGGCCTCAGTCGGTTCCTCTTCGGTGACGTCCTCGTGCTCGACCGCGCCATCACCGGTCTCGATCACGGTGACCGCGGCCGGCAGATCGGTTTCCTCGACCGCCGGGCGCTGGTTCGGAACCATCAATGGAACGGGGCCGGTGGTCGGCGCGAGGTTGACGTACTCCGAAGGCTCACCGAGCGGAGTGAGCTCGGCCATCACGTCGACGGCAACGAGTCGCGACCGCTCGAAGGCTTGCAACAGTCGATCGCGTCCATGCATCAACTGCTCGATCTGCTGACGAGCGAGCTCGCGGCGACGGGCCAGCTCGCTGAGCACTCGCTCGCGATACGCACGCGCTTCGTTGACCATCTCGCGGCCTTGCTGCTTGGCCATCACGAGCTCGGACTCGGCGTCGGACGACGCGTCCTGACGACGGCGCGCCGCCTCTACCTCGGCTTCTTCGCGCAGGCGTTGCGCCTCATCGGTGGCCTCGCGCAACATGCGCGACGCGGCATCCTCCGAGCGAAGCTTGATCTGCGAGGCGGCTTCGCGAGCCGTCTGGAGGATGCGCGCGGCCTCTTCGCCGAGCATCCGAGTGACGACTTCCTCGTCGAGCGCGATCGCCGAGTTCGTCGACCCGCGCTGCGCTGTCCGCAGTTCGCGCTCGAGGAACTTCTCACGTTCCTGCAACCGCGCCATCTCCGCCGCGACCATGCGCAACAGGTCGCGCACTTCGCTCTGGTCGTAGCCGCGCCGTGACGTCGAGAACGCGGCAGACGCGACCGCGTCCGGCGACGAAGGATCAGGGCGTGAAAACGAAAGTGCCATTGCGGCCTAGCGTAGGTCCGCCGACCTGAGATTTCGTGGCAATCGCTTGACGCAGCGCCGTCAGTCGACTACGGCGTGGAGTCGGTCGTGGTCGAAGCGTTCGCGGCAGCCGGCGGCAGCGCGGCGCCACCGATCCGCGCGAGTGCGGCCAACGCCTCGTCCAGCGTCGCGACCGGAATGATCTCGACCTTGTCGCCGACCACTTGCCGGGCGTCGGCGATGTCCTTGTCGCCTTGTCCTGTCGGCACCAGGAAGTACTTCGCGCCCGCCTGCATCACGGCTGACGCCTTCGACGTCAAACCACCGATCGCACCGACGTTGGCGTTGATGTCGATCGTGCCCGTGACCGCGATTCGCTTTCCGCCGAGGAGGTCGCCCTTCGAGAGCTGGTCGATCATCGTCAGCGTGAACGCAAGGCCGGCGGACGGCCCGCCGATCGATTCCGTGTCGATGTTGACCGACACATCGGGAGGCAGCGTCACTGTCGCGTTGTCGGTCGGGATGAAACCGATGATCGTCCTGTCGGGCTCCTGCGGCGCAGCGATGAGCTCTACCTCGCCGCTCCCCGGCTTACCATCACGTTCGTAGTCGATCTCGACCTTGTCGCCGGGCTTGTGGTTGGCGAGGATCGGCGCCAGATCATCGACCACCGACAGCGAAGCGCCATCGACCTTCAGCAACGTGTCACCTGGATCGAGCAACTTGTCCGACGGCGCGAACTGCGCGCACGATCGACCGTCGGCACTGGCCTTGAGGCACACGAGTTGATCGATCACCACTTGACCAGGCGTCAGCTTGGCGTTGAAACCAAGACGATGCAGCGCGACGTACTCGGCAGTCTCCTTTGCGGTTCGCATGTCGCGTTGACCGCGCGAGGTCTGCTGCTGCCGCGTCTCGGTCGCGAAGAGATCGGAGTAGCTCT
>DASWRR010000173.1:0-2519 GCA_036403055.1 Ilumatobacteraceae bacterium
GCGTGGCCTTCCAGCCATCCGACACTCGCCAGCAGCACGAACTGCGCATGGGTCAGCTCCAAGTCGGCAAGCGCATCACGGATCTCGCGTTGCCAGACGGTCGCGACCTGCCAGAGCACGAACCCCGGACTGAGGTCGGGCGACGCGAAGCGAGTGCCGATGACATCCCGCTCCGATCGAGGACGAGATCGGTGCTTGAGGGCCGAGGCTGGGCCGGTGCGCGCGGGCACGGCGGATCGATTAGAGAGTGAGCGTCCCGACTCACGCGAGTCGCGTTCCGATGATAGTACGTATACGTACTAATTCCGTCAACCGCCGGGCGCCGGCAGTGCGCGGACATCCGGCGGCAAGCTCCATGCTCTGGAGAGCGTCTCCTTCTTCCCCTACGCACCGTCAAATGCAGCCTCGCCTGACTGTCCTGACCCTCGGCGTCGACGACCTCCAACGGGCGGTCGCGTTCTACCGTGATGGCCTCGGCTGGCCGACGGACGGCATCGTCGGGCAGGAGTTCGCCCATGGTGCCGTTGCTTTCTTCGATCTGCAGCCAGGGCTTCGACTGGCTGTCTGGCCACGCGTCGACCTTGCGCGCGATGCCGGGCTGGCGATGTCTCCCCGCAGCGCGACGGAATGCAGTCTCGGACACAACGTCGGCAGCGTGGCCGAGGTAGACGCCGTGATGAAGGCGGCAAAAGGCGCAGGAGCGCACATCGTGAAGCCGGCCGGCCACACCTTCTGGGGTGGCTACGCAGGCTATTTCCAGGACCCCGACGGTCATCTGTGGGAAGTCGTCTGGAATCCGACCTGGAGCGAGGTCGGTTAACCTGGTCGCGGGCCGCCGAACCGATTCGAGTTCGCCGCCACCCGCTGATCGTTCCGCACGATGTAGAGAAGGCGTCGGCAGTTCCGACTAGGGGGTACGGGCGCTTCGTCGGCCGTCTTTCCGCCTCACGAGAACCAGCCCGGTAGTACTCACCTCATCGTTGCATTCCCGAGAGGAACCTGATGCACAAGATCACGCCATTCCTGTGGTTCAACGGTCAGATCCAGGACGCTGTCGCACACTATTCGTCCGTCTTCCCAAGCTCGAAGGTCTTGAACACGTCACCCGGTCCGGGTGGCTCGTTGATGAGCGCAACGCTCGAGATCGAAGGACAGCCATTGATCCTCTTCAATGGCGGCCCGACTTATACGTTGTCGCCTGCTGCCTCGCTCTACGTGCATTGCGAGACGCAGGCGGAGGTGGACCGGCTCTGGACACAGCTCACGGATGGCGGGTCCGAAAGCCGCTGTGGATGGCTCGTGGATCGGTTCGGCCTGTCATGGCAGATCATTCCTTCGATCCTGCCGCAGCTATTGCAGCACCCCGACCGGCAGAAGGCGCAGCGAGCGATGAACGCGATGTTGAAGATGACCAAGATCGACATCGCGGCACTCGAGAGAGCGGCGGCATGACGCGCTCGGCCTAGCACGCCAGGCGTGCAGAGCTGTCATGCTGTGCACGCCTTCCGCTCTGGCCTCGCATCAGCGGATCACACAGCTACACGATAGCCCGCTCGGCGAACGGTGAGGATGTGGCGGGGGTTGGCACAATCATCCTCGAGACGCTGGCGAAGTCGATTGATGTGTTGATCCACGGTTCGCGATGCGACATCCGGTGCGTAGCGCCAGACTTTTTGGATCAGCGTGTTACGCGAGACGACGCGCCCGTCCATCTCGAGCAGGTGCACGAGCAGATCGAACTCGCGTGGCCGCATGTCGACGAGTTGTCCACGACGGAACACGGTCCGTCGGAGCGCATCGACCTCCACGTCGCCGAAGCAGAACCGCGAAACTGCGGGCACGGGAGTCGGGGCCCCACTGCGCGGTGCAGTACGGCGCAGAATCGCCTCGATCCGCGCCAACAGCTCCAATGGTCCCACTGGCTTGACGACGTAATCGTCGGCGCCAAGGCGAAAGCTCTGGACCTTGTCGACCTCCTGATCTCGCCCGGACAATACGACGACAGCAGTCGTCGCGTTGGTCGCACGCAACGCGCGCAGTACGTCAAATCCCGACACACTCCCGAGCCCCAGGTCGAGTAGGACCAACGAGGCAGGCGAGCTGGCGAGACGCGCCAGTGCGCTCCGGCCATCGTTGACAGACTCGACGGCGTAGCCCTCGATGCGAAGGCTCTCACACAGCGCGAAAGCGAGCGTGTCGTCGTCCTCGACGACAAGTACCGAGTGCATGGAGCCGTCCTCGAGTTGCGGCATGAGCGATCGTTGCGACGAACGAGGATGTGAGTCGCTGCGTGACAAGCATCTCACGGTGGTATGACACGGCTAGCATACAATGCGATCCGCGGGTGAAACAGGGCCGGAACAAAAGCGAGCAGGATTATGACAGAAGGTGTCGACCGAACCAGGTCTCATCGCTGTCGCGCAACAATATGACAGTGATGACGAACGCAAAGTATGCGGCGATGACACAGGCGACGGAACGCAGACGCGTGCTGACGCAAGCTGCGTGAAAGCATTACA
>DASWRR010000174.1:0-1932 GCA_036403055.1 Ilumatobacteraceae bacterium
TTGCCTTCCCGAACGAGAACACCGCGGGCTCCGAGTTCAGCGCCGCCGCCGAGACGGTTGACCATCTCGACGAGCAACAGGTGATCTCGCTGACCGAGGCTGGGCGGACCGTGCGATGAGCGATCTGCAAGCTAGCGTCACTGCGTCGGAGCGGTCCTTCCGCGTCGAGGGATACGAGCGCATCGACTACGACCTCGTCTACGTCAACGGCGTCTTCGCTCCGGAGAACACCGACCTCGCGGACTGCTACCGCGATTACGGTCGCACCCTGATGGTCGTCGACGAGACCGTCTACGAGCTCTACCGGCGCCAGATCGATGCGTACTTCGAGCATCACGACATCGCGCTGACAGTGGTGCCGGTTCAGATTTGGGAGACGGCCAAGTCGCTGGAGACGTTCGAGCGGATCGTCGGCGAGTTCGACGCCTTCGGGTTGCGCCGTACCGAACCGGTCCTGGTGGTCGGTGGCGGCCTCACGACCGACGTCGCCGGATTCGCCTGCGCGAGCTACCGGCGCAACACGCCCTACATTCGCATCCCCACCACGCTTATCGGGCTGATCGACGCCAGCGTGTCCATCAAGGTTGCCGTCAATTTCGGCAAGCACAAGAACCGGCTCGGCGCTTATCACGCCTCGCAACGCGTGTTCCTCGACTTCGCGTTCCTCGCAACGCTTCCCGAGGATCAGGTGCGCAACGGCATGGCCGAGCTGATCAAGATATCGGTCGTCGGCAATCTCGCCATATTCGAGATGCTGGAGCAGTACGGCGCCGATCTACTGCGGACGCGATTCGGCCATCTCGACGGCACGGCAGAGCTGCGCGCCGTCAGTGACGGCCTGACCTACGCGGCCATCGCCACCATGCTCGACCTCGAGGCGCCGAACCTGCACGAGATCGATCTCGACCGGGTGATCGCATTCGGTCACACCTGGAGTCCCACATTGGAACTCACGCCACCCGCACCGTTCTTCCACGGTCACGCCATCAACATCGACATGGCGTTGTCCGCAACGCTGGCCGAGCGGCGCGGACACATCACGGCCGACGATCGCGACCGGATTCTCGGGGTGATGAGCGATCTCGGGCTGGCGCTCGACAGCGAGTACCTGACCGCGGACCTACTGGCCACGGCGACGTCATCGATATTGAAGACGCGTGACGGCCTGCTTCGCGCCGCGGTGCCCGATCCCATTGGACGGTGCCGCTTCCTCAACGACCTCGGGGTCGACGAGCTGGTCGACACGCTCACGCTGCACAAGAAGATCTGCGGCGACCTTGCCCGCGGTGGCGACGGAATCGACATGTTCGCCGGCGGCGAAAAGGAAGCACGATGACGAAGGCAGTGGCACCGCCGCAGGCAAGGCCGGTCACCCCGACGACGATCCTCGCCAAGGAGTTGACCCTTCTGTGTCACGAGCTCGACGAACGCAACGGGTCTGACCCGCGGCTGCGGGCGCGGCTTCACCGCCTTCGCCATCTGGCGGTGGGCCTCGATCCGTATCTCGACGAGTGCACGACGCCGGAATCGGATGCCCTGGCCGAACTCGCGCGCGCCACGCGGGAAACCGACTGGCGCACGGGGGCCTTCGGCGAATCACCGGGTGGCCTCGAACAGGAGATGCTGTCGGGACATGTCGAGGGGCAGGCGTTGAAGTTCCTCGTGCACCTTCGCGGCGCCCGACGGGTGCTGGAGATCGGCATGTTCACCGGATACTCGGCGCTGGCGATGGCCGAGGCGCTGCCCGACGGCGGCGTGGTCGTCGCATGCGAGCTCGACGCTGCCGTCGCTCGATTCGCCATGGACCGGTTCGCGACGTCGCACGCGGGCCGCCGGATCAGCGTCGAAGTGGGTCCCGCGATGAACACGTTGAAACGGTTGGTCGACGAGGGAGCTGCGCCGTTCGAGGTCGTCTTCATCGATGCGGACAAG
>DASWRR010000175.1:0-1628 GCA_036403055.1 Ilumatobacteraceae bacterium
CAGCACAGCCCCGGTGACCACGAGACGCCCTCCACGCCCGTGCCAGCGCGCCAACACATCTGCGCCGACATCTCGTTCGAGCATCGGTGATCGGGACATCAACGCGATCAGAACGACAACCCCGTAGCCAGCGAGCATCCCACAGACATGGGCAACAACAGGCGCGAGCTGAAGCGGCTTCGGACCGCGCACGGCCAGATAGGTCGGCCACCAGCCGACCGCCATCGCGCCAGTCCAAATCGTCGTCAGCACGGCATACCGAACTGCGTGTGGCTGACGGCTGACCGAAGCTTGTGGAGCAAGCCGGGTGGACATCACATCACCGCGTCAATTGGCAGTGAAGCTGCCGATGGGAGGAGCCGTCAGGACGCTCGCCGCAGCCGGTCTCGGAGCGACCGGCGAAACGGTCGGAGCGCTGAAACCGAGCCACAATCCGGTGAGCAGCGACACCAACACCACAGCAGCGTTTGCTCGCGCACGGCGTGGCGCGGTCGTCGGTGCTCGGCGAGGATCTGCTGCACGTCGGCGGACCAGCGGATCGGTTCGAGTCGGCGGACCAAACGGAGGGGGAAGTTCCGAGATCATGCAGAGATTTTGCAGCCGCGAACCTGAACGCCAAATGAACGTCGTCTAAGAAGCTCTGGCGACATTCGCGGCCTCAGTTGCGCAGCCCCTGAGCAGTCGCCGCGGCGTCGCGGCGACTCTCACACCGACCAGTCTGGTGACTCTGCGCTACCAAGCGCGGGGCTGACCCAGAGTGTGCGTGTGTCGGTTCCGTCGGCGTTGACAAGGCGAAGCTCGTTGTGATCCCAGCCGCTGACGTGATACTTGAAGACGATCTGTGTGCCATCGGGTGACCATTTGCCTTCCCACGACTCACCCGGATCTTTGGGGTCCGTCAGCGGTCGAGGCGATCCACCGGCAAGGTCGATGATCCACAGTGGCTCGCGGAGGGATTGACCCGGCCCGTCGTCGTGTTGCGTGAACAAAATTCTCGTGCCGTCAGGCGACCAGTGTGGATGACTTGCTCCAGTCGACGAGTCGGTGAGTCGACGGGGTTGCGTTCCATCAGCTCGCATGACCCACAGCTCTGATAGCCCTTTGTCACCGTCAACGATGTGGTTGTAGGCGATCAGCGTTCCGTCGGGCGAGAACTCCGGGTCGTCGTCGCCCGACTTGCTGCCAACCGGCGATGCCGCGGTGAGCACATGCACGTTGGACCCGTCGGCGTTGGCCTCGTGGATTCCGAGATCTCGCTCGCCGGTTGAATCGCCGTACACGATCAGCGCGCGATCTGCCGAGATCGCCGGCAGGTCTTGCGAATCGGCTCCGCTCGTCAGTTGAGTGACGCCGGTTCCATCCGCATTGATTCGCACGATGTGTCGAAGGCCGGACTGCTCGCTATCGAGAACAATGTCATTCGGTCCGTCCCACACGGCACCGCCAATAGCGTCGCCGAGCGCGGAGTGAATCACGTGGAACCCGACGGCGTCGATGAAAGCGAGCTGCGTCGGTTTGCCTCGTTCTTCGATGGTGAACAGGATTCGTCCAGTCACTGCAGTCAACGACGGCGAATACGTCGTGGTCGACGTATCGGTCGACAACGGTACGACCGTCGGCGCGCCGGA
>DASWRR010000176.1:0-1858 GCA_036403055.1 Ilumatobacteraceae bacterium
ATGTCCCTGCCGCCATGTCGCCGAGGCGCCGGTGCGGGTGGCTGAACACGGCGACGAAGAACCCGATCAGGAAACAGAAGCCGAGCTCGAACACGCCGACGAGCGTGCGGAGCATGGCCTTGCCGATGCCGCAGATCTGGCCGTTCTGGTCGACGACGCGTAGCCCGAAGATGTGCTTCCCGAACGTCGCTCCCGTCGCGCCCTGGAGCAGGCCCGCGACGAGGAAGTAGTAGAGGAGCTGCAGCAGGATGCCGCCGGATTGGAAGCTCTTCGAGGTGTAGGCGCTGTCGCCGAAGTTGAAGCACGTGTAGCCGTTGTGCGTCGTCCGGAAGGTGTCGCAGAAGTCGCCGGGAACGTTCGTGTACGTGGTCGCGGTGTGCCTCGAGAAGATGACGACGATGACGAGCGCGGGGATGAAATCGATGATCCAGGCGCCGATGCGCCGGCCCATCACGTTCGTGGGGTCGTTCGAGGTTCCGGGAGGTCCGTAGGCCATTTGGAGATCATGCCCGTCTGACGGGACGAGCCGCGGGATTCCGCGGTCAGGAACCGTCGCGTTGTTCGAAGTTGAGGTAGTAACGGCTAGGAGTCGGTCCGCGTTGACCCTGATACTTCGACCCCATCGACGCGCTCCCGTACGGCGCGGCCGCCGGGGTGGTCATCTCGAGGAACGAGATCTGACCGATCTTCATCCCCGGATAGATCGCGATCGGGAGATTCGCGACGTTCGACAGCTCGAGGGTGAGGTGACCGTCCCACCCGGCATCGACGAAACCCGCGGTGCTGTGGATCAGCAGCCCCAACCGTCCCAGCGAGCTCTTGCCTTCGAGCCGGGCGACGAGATCGTCGGGCAGCGCGACCCGCTCGTAGGTGGACCCGAGCACGAACTCGCCCGGGTGGAGGATGAAGGCGCCCTCGTCGCTCACCTCGACCAACTCGGTGAGGTTCTCCTGCGGCTCCTTCGGGTCGATGAAGGGCGTCGTGTCGTTGCGGAAGACACGGAAGTAGCGGTCGACGTGGAGGTCGACCGATGACGGCTGCACCGACCGTTCGTCGAGCGGCTCGATGATGATCCGGCCCTCGTCCACGGCCTTGCGGATCGACACGTCGGAGAGAATCACGGCCCGGATGCTAACGGTGTCCCTTTGCTAGCGTCGCTTCCTCCGCGGGTGTAGTTCAGCGGTAGAACATCAGCTTCCCAAGCTGAGAACGCCAGTTCGATCCTGGTCGCCCGCTCTCGCATACGTCCGCCGACGTTCGCCGAGAACGCGTTCGCGCGTCCTCGCCTTTTCCGTCCCGCACGGGACGATGCCTGTATTCGCGCCCCACCGTTGGACCGTCGTTACGTCGCGTGCCATTCGGTCGCGAGCAGGCCGAGCAACACCTCGTCGACGAAGTCACCGTCGACCCAGGCCGAGCGGCGGAGGGTGCCCTCGAGGACGAACCCCGATTTCATCGCAGCACGTTGCATGGCGCGGTTGTCGGCGAGCGTCTCGGCTTGCAGCCGATGAAGCCCCAGGACCGAGAAACCGTAGGCGCAGAGAACACCGACGACGTCGGTGCCGAGACCACAACCGCGCGCGGCGGGACGTAGCGAGAGTCCGATGTGGGCGACACGGTTGTGGACATCGATGCTCCACAGGAGCGCCTCGCCGGCCAATTCGCCGTCCGAGACGCGCTCGACCGAAAACACCGCGGTCTCAGCGCTGGGCTCGGCAACCGCGTACGGCGATCCTTGGCCCATGGCGAGAGGGCGCCATGGTCGCGAATCGGCACGCGAACGCGTCATGACATCCTCGTAGAGCTCGGCGTGCAGCACCGCAACGTCGTCTTCATGTCGAGCGCGCAGCACGACCTT
>DASWRR010000177.1:0-13826 GCA_036403055.1 Ilumatobacteraceae bacterium
CGCGACGGTCGGTGCGGGCGCCGGAAGCTTGCCGACCGGAACCGTTTCGACGGCCTTGATCTCGGCGGCCCGAACCGGTGTCTTGTCGCTCCGCAGGCTGAGCCCGACGGGGATCAAGGCAAGGATGCCGGCGAGTACCGCGACGCGCGTCATCAAGGGGTTGCGTGGTGCGTCGAGGGCGAGGATCGGACGGGCGCGATCGGCGCGAACAACGGGGACCATCCGGGTGGCGGGAAGCTGTTGCGTCTCGCCGTGTGAGCGCGTGCCGGCATGAGTGCGCTTCAGCGGGCGCGTCGGTTCGTCGTTCCAGAACCCAAATGGATCGTCGGAGTTGTCGTTTTCCATGTTGCCGGGCGCCTGTCCCAGGGTCCCGCCGCGGACCCAGAAGCTGATCAGAAGCCCTTTGTCTACTCCGACTGTCACACAAACGCAACATATGTCGCGACGCCGAGCAGCGGAAGGGGTTCCCCGGGCCGGTGGATCGACCACCGGCCCGACGTGGCGGAGAGGGTGGGATTTGAACCCACGGACCACTTGAAGGCGGTCCCCGCATTAGCAGTGCGGTCCATTCGACCTGGCTCTGGCACCTCTCCTGGCGAACGCTGAGGCTATCGCGGCGACCACCAGCGTGCGCGCTGCGAATTTCGGCCGGACAACTTCGGTTTCCGCTTCTTTGTGCCCGCCCTTCATCTGTGAAGCACCAGGGAGATGGCATGAAACGAGAGCACATTGACATGCGCGTTCTCCCGATCGAGCACATCGCCGTCGGTAAGCTACCCGCCGGTAATGACGGGCGGAAGTGGCGGGATCTGTGAACACAACTCATGCGGAGGCAGTGCGGGCTGCTCCTGGCGCGGTCCGAAACGGCTACAGGCCGTCATCGAGGTCGCGGGCGCGAATCGCCGTCGGCACCTTGTTGACGATGGCGTCGGTCGGCGTGATTCTGCTGGTCTTCTCGACCGCCGATCGCCGGGTCTCGGTCCTGCAAGTCGTCCACGATCTCCCGGCCGGTTCGCGGATCGCTGCCGAGGACCTGCGGTCGGTGGAGCTGTCGGTCGACCCGACGCTCGCAGTTGTCGCCTCGAGCAACATAGCGGCAGTCGTCGGGCAGTACGCGAAGGTCCGCATCGTCACCGGCGGACTGCTGGCGACCGGGTTGCTCCAAGCCGGCGCGCTGGTCGCGCCGGGATCCGCAGTTGTCGCCGTCACCATCCCGTCGGGTGAGTTGCCGGCGGGCCTCCGCGAGCGCTCACAGGTCGAGATCGTCATGCCCACGACGGGCGATGACGTGGCGCCTGGGCCGGTCATCGGCCGCGTTGTCGGCCTGCCGGACGCTCCTGACTCGGTCACCGGGCAACTGTCCGTGTCCTTCGAGCTGTCGGCAGTGGATGCTGTGGCCGTTGCAAGCGCGAAGAACGTCCGCGTCGTCCTGCTCGACCCTGGGGTCGACCTCTCCGGACTTTCATCGTGACGCTCGTCGCGGTGGTCGGTGACGGTTGCACGACGACAGCGCTCGGGATCGCGGCGGCGTGGCCGGTCGGTGGCGACTGCATCGTTGCCGAGTTCGATCCAGCGGGCGGGTGCATGGCGGCGTGGCTCGACGTTCCTCGATCTCCAGGGCTTGCGGAGGTCGTGGCGTCCTCGACGCCCGCGGCGTGGACCACGATCGAGTCGATGTTGCAACGCGCCGCGTCCGGCGTCGATGTCCTGGTCGCTCCAACGCGATCGCTCGAAGCCGCCGCGGTGGTGCTCGCATCCACGTCCACGGTGCTGTCAGTGCTGTCCGCCTTGGCCGAACCGGTGGTGATCGCGGACGGGGGACGGCTACGGGGTGGCCTTTCACCGCTGGTCCAACAAGCCAACGTTGTCGTCGTCGCGCACCGCCAACATTCGGGTTCCGCCGCAGCCGCCGCGCTCGGCATCGAACGCGTCGCAGAGCTCACCTCACAACTGGTGTCGAGGTTCATTCCGACGGTCGTTGCCCTCATCGGTGCTCGCCCGTACACGGTCGAAGACGTAGCCCGATTCGTCGAGGTCGACGTCGTCGGCTTGGCCGACGACCCTTGGTCGGCTGCGGTGCTCGCCGGTCGAGCCGGCTCGCGTGTTCGACTCCGTCGATCACCGCTGATGCGTTCGCTCGGCGAACTGGCCGCCGTGGTGTCCGCGAGGTTGCGGCCGATCGAGTCGAACGACGACTGGTCGCGCTCGTTCGACGACGTGTCAATGGAGCGCCGATGAACGTCGACCGCGTCATGGTTCGCGACCTCACCGATCGGCTGTCGAGTCGTCTGGTCGAGGCGATCGAGAGCGACACCTCCTCCGGTGCGAACGGCCTCGGCGCGCCGACGTTCGTTGCGATCGACGGTCAACGTCGCGTCGGCTTGCGCGAGGACCGACCGCGTCTCGAACTCTTGATGGGCCGGTGGATGTCCGATGAGATCGCGCGCCTCAACCAGATCCGGTTGCAGCGCGGCGACGGCCTTCTCGACGAGCAGACCGAACGGGCCTTACGCGCCGCGGCCTATGCCGAGACCGTCGGTGCCGGCCCGTTGGAGCCCTACATGCACGACCCCGAGGTCGAAGAGATCGACGTCAACTCGCACCGCGTCACGTGGGTCTCGTACTCCGACGGTCGTAAGGAAGCGCTGGGCCAGCTGTGGGATTCGGCAGACGACCTGTATGCCTTTCAACGCAGGCTGACGCTGTCGATGGGCGTCACCGAGTCGCGCCTGGACGAGCAATCACCGATGGTCACGTTGCAAGCGCCCGATGGTTCGCGTGTCGTGATGGTGCTCGGTGGGCCAGGACGCAGTGGCGTGTCGTCCGAGCCGCGGATCGCGATCCGCAGGTTCACGATCAACCGCATCGGTCTCGACGGATTGGCGGGTCGACGACTGTTTCCCTACTGGCTGGTGCCGCAACTCGAAGCATTGGTCCAGGCGGGCATGACGATCTTGATCTCCGGTGGTCCCGGCGCGGGCAAGACCACCCTCTTGAAGGAGTTGCTCGGCGCCGTATCGCCGCTCGAGCGAATCGTGACCGTCGAGAAGGGTTTGCTCGAACTGAGGCTCGAGGACGATCCACGCCATCCCGACGCACCCGCGTTGTACACGCGCCAATCGAACACGGAAGGCCGCGGTGCGGTCACCGCGCGCGAGCTCGTCGAGCTGACACGCCGACTCAATCCCGACCGGGTGATCGTCGGTGAGCTCGTCGAGGACGAGGCGTTGGAGATGCTCGACGTCGCGTCGATGTGCAAGCGCGGCTCGATGGCGACGATCCACGCGCACACCGTGGAGGCCGTCCTCAGCCGGCTCGCGTTCTATGTCGCCAAGAGCAACACGAAGTTGCCGGAGTACGCCGTGTGGAGCCTGATCGCCGAGACCATCGACTTCGTCATCCACATCGACCTCGTGCGCAACACGGACACCGCCGCGCCGCAACGACGTGTGACGTCCATCGTGGAGTACGGCGGCCGCGGCGAAAGCGGTGGCGTGCGTTCGACCGAGACGTGGGGAATGAACGACGTCGGCGAGTTCGTGCAGCGCAACCCGTTGTCGGAGCACCACCTTCGAAGGCTGCGGCTTGCGGGAATCGCTGACGGCCGGTTCGTCCCGAACGACTCGGTGGTGATGCGATGAACCGCGCGGATCTGACATTGATGGCCGCGGCTGCCGTGTTCGCGCTCGGTGGAGCCGTCGTGTGGTCGGGGTTCCATCGTGAACCTCGTCCTGTCAAAGCGCGTTCAGCAGTGCCGATGCCGGTGCTCGTCGCGACGGCCGCTGCGGCGGTCGTCATGGTCGTGTCCGGGTGGGTGCTCCCATCGGTCGTTGTGGGTGTCATCGCGGGTTGGCTGGCGAACTCAGCTCACCGGCGTCGCGTCGGTGTCGACACCGGCGTGGAGCGCACAGAGGCGTTGGCGTCCTGGGTCGAGAACGTGCGCGATGTGTTGCAGTCGGGCAACCAGCCCGTCGGCGCGATCGGCGCGACGACCGACACGTGCCCGCCCGTGATGCGCCCTCACGTTCGCCTGCTGTTCGCCCGGCTGTCGGCGGGTCAACCCGCCGAGGTCGCGTTCCGCCGGTTTGCCGACGACATGGACGAGCCGCTCGCCGATCTCGTCGCGGTCGGACTGCTGATCGCAGTGTCACGCGGCGCGGAGACCGAGGATGTGCTGTCGGCGCTCGCGGTGCAAGCACGACATCAGGCGGATCGCCGACGAATCATCGAGGCCGAACGCGCGCCGATGCGACGCGAAGTGCAGATGGTGTCGGTCGTGATGTGTGCGCTGCTCGGCGGCGTCTTCGTGTTTGCGCGCAGCTCGTATCTCAACGCCTACGACGCGGTTGCCGGTCAGCTGTTCCTCGCGGTCGTGCTGATCGCCTACGGCGGTCTGCTGTTCTGGGTCAGTCGTCTCGCGACCTTTGCCCGTCCGTCACGGTTTCTCACACTCCACGCGGTGGCGATGTGAACGTTGTCGTCCGGCTCATCCTCGCGACGTTCGTCGGCGCCGCCGGCGTCGTGCTCGTGTTCACCGGTCTCGCTCAGCGTCGCCCGTCGTTGGCGAAGATGGCGAAGCATCTGGGTCGCGCCCCGACATCGTTCGACCGGGTCGTCAACGGTTGGGCGAGCATCGGCCAGCCACTCGCTCGCCGCCTGCCGATGCAGTCAGCAGTGGTCGCCGATCTTCGACTGATGCGCCGTCCGCAGGAGGTCCACGCCGCGTTCTTGACGGTGGCCGGGATCGCCGGGTTGTTCGGGCCGTCGTCGTTGATCGTGATCGGCCAGGCGTTGGGCGTCGTCTCTGTCGGACTCGCCGTGCCGCTCATCGCGTCGCTTGTCGGTGCCGTCGCCGGGCCCGTGATCGTGCAGTCGACGATGCGCTCGACCGCCGCCGACGTTCGACACGATCTTCGCTATCAGCTGTCGTCCTACCTCGATGTGGTGACGATGCTGTTGGCTGGAAACGTCGGCAACGAAGGCGCGCTGCGGCAGGCTGCTCAGGCGGGCGACGGTCGTCTGTTCGTCGAACTTCGCCGGCGAATCCTCGTAGCCGAAACGTCGAACCGTTCTCTCGTGTCGGCGCTCGGGCAGCTCGGTGACGATCTCGATCTGGTCGAGCTCCAACAAGTCTCCGCGTCCGCCTCGCTCGCCGCATCCGCCGGCGCACCGGTCGCCAAGAGCTTGGCCGCGAAGTGCGCAACGTTGCGCAGCGCGCTGTCCGCCGAGCAGGAGACCGACGCCCGCGTGCGCACGGGAAAGATCACCGTTCCGCTCGTCGGCATGTCACTGCTCATCATGGCTGTGGTCGTGTACCCAGCCCTCAACTTCTCTCGATAGGAGCACCATGAACATTCAACTGATGCTGTCCGCCATGACACATGTCATCTATGGCCACCTGCGACGTTTCACCTCGCACGACGATGCGAGCGACCGCGGCGCGGTCTCGCTCGAGCAGGTGCTGTGGTTCGTTGCGGCCGGCGTTGCCGTCGCAGTGATCGCCAGCATCCTGTGGGGCAAGATCAAGACCGAGGCGGAGAAGCCGATTCAGCCACCGTCAGCGCCGTGATCGGCGCGTCGTGACGTGCGACGAGTCGTCGGACAACGGCAGCGCGTCGCTGACGATCGTTCTCCTCGCGCCACTGCTCCTCGTCGTGATGTTCGTCGGGTTCCAGGCAGCGATGTGGAACCACGCGCGCACCGAGGCAAGAGTCGTCGCGCGTGAAACCGCTGTGCTGGTCGCGCGTGACCATCTGCCGACGCCACAAGCGGTTGCCGCGGCGTCCACCTCGTTGGCCAACGACAGCGTGCTGCGCGCGGTCAACGTCTCGATCGGCACAACAGCAGCGGCCGTGGTCGTCACCATCACCGGCGAGGCTCCCGGAGTGATCCGCGGCACGTCGTCGCCAGTGCGCGTGATCGTCGCCGTGTCACGCGAGGGATGGGTCGCACTATGAACGTGGAACGCGATCGCGGTGAAGCAAACGCTCTCGGACTGGTGCTCATCGCTCCCGTCGCGATTGCGTTGGCGATCCTGATCCTGTCGATCGGACGCAACGTCGATACCGACGCGCAGGTGCAAAGCGCGAGCTCCGCCGCCGCGCAAGCGGCCGCGCGCCAACGCACACCTGCTGCGGCCGTGATGGCGGCTCAGTCGACGGCGGATCTCATGCTCACCGACGCGCAGGCGTGCGCCGGCGGCGCATCCGTTGCGATCGACGCGTCAGAGTTCCGTGCAGGCGGCCATGTCACCGTCACCGTCGCGTGTTCGCCGCAGCGGTCGGATCTCGCGCTCGCCAGCGGATCGCCTGCAACGTTTTCTGCCTCGTCGACCGCCTTCATCGATCCGTACCGATCGCTGGGATTGCCGTGAGCACGATGGCTTCCAACGACCGCGGCTCGGCGACCGTTCTCATGATCACCTTGTGCTTCGTCTTTCTCGCGGGGTCGTTGATCTGGCTGTCGCGTACGGTCGACCAGTCACTCGAAGATCGCACGAACGCCACTGCGATCGCGTTCCAAGCAGCCCGCGCCGGCGCGCAGGCCGTCGACCCGGAATCGGCGCGGCACGGCATCACTGCGATCGATCCCGTCGTCGCTCGACTGGCCGTCGCGTCGACGACCGCGCGATTGCTCGCCGCCAACCACGACACCGGGTCGTTGTCGTCGTTGACGATCGAGAGCAACAGGGTCACCGTCGCAGTGACGATCACCACCACAGGCCGTGCCGCTACAGGAACGGCCTCCGCTTCTGCCGTCGTCGGCATCGACGCCCCGCTTCCATGAGGAGTCACATGTCTCCATCGCCGATTCGCACTCGCCGCTCGCGGCCTGTTCATTCCTCCGCTCGTCGCGGAGTGCGGCTCATTGCGGCACTTGCGACACTCGTTTTGGCGGTCGGAGGACTGCCCGTTCTCCTGGTCGCTGCGGCGATCGCCCGGTTCGGTCACGCCTCGCCGTTCTACGGCGTGAAGGTGCCATGGGAATGGTCGATCAGTGATGCGCAGTCGTGGGGCCGTCACCTCACCAGCGGACTGGACTCGTCGGCTGCGTTGGTCGATCTGTTCTTCCGAGTCGCGATCGTTGTCGGGTGGGCATGTGCCGCGGTGTTGATCTACACCGTCGTCGACGAGATGATCTTCCAGCTGCGTCACGGCATGCCGTCGGCTCGACATCGGCATCTCGGCGGTCTCGGCATCCTCGGTCGCAAGTTGGCGACGGTGCTCGTTGCCGTGCTGCCCCTTACCATCACGGCGACACCGGCGCTGATCGGTCCGGGCCTCGCGCACGCGTCGATCGGCGTCGTTCATGACCGAGTGGCTGATCCGCTCGAACGGTTCGGCGGATACGCCCATGTTGGCGTCGATGTTGCCAACGCGGTTGCGCCGAGTGTGCCGAGTGTCCGATCGGGGTGGTCGGTCGTGGAAGTCAGACGCGGTGACTCGATATGGGCGATTGCCGAGCGAGTCGCGGACGGCCGCGACATCGGTGTGCTGGCGAAGCAGATCGTGACGGCGAACCTCGGCACGATGATGAACGACGGCCATCGGTTCTCGACCCCTGCGCTGATCGAGCCGGGTTGGCTGCTCGACGTTCCCGTCCCAGCACTCGACCAACCCGAACGCACGGGCGCGAGTCCGGCGCCGCGAGATGTTCTCGTCGACGTTGCACCCTACGTGCAGAGCGAGAACACCTACGTCGTCGTGCATGGCGACTCCTACTGGAAGATCGCCCAAGATCACCTTGCACTCTCCGCAACTGGAACAGACATTGCCGAACTCACGTCCGAGCTCATCGCGGTCAACGCGCCGAGGCTCGGCTACGACGACGAGCGGCTGATCCGACCGGGCGATGTCCTGCAGTTCGCCGACTCGCCGGCGGATGTGATTGTCGACGTACCGGTTGCGTCGCCTCCCGCAGCGGTGTTCGAGGAGCCGTCGACGCCCGTGGTCATTGACCTGCCTGCCGCAGTTGCGCTGCCCGGCGCCGCGCCGAGTCCTGCAGCACTTCCTGCGCTTCCCCTTCCGTCACCCGTGACAACGGCCGGTCGGACGACTGCGAGCGACATCCTCGACGAGATGTCGAACAATGGCATTCCGACCCGCGGCGGTCTTCCTGCAGCGATCGTCATCTGCGGTGGAGCGATCGCGCTTCTCGACGCTCGTCGCCGACAACGACTCCGCGGCGCGCCGATCGCCGCGCGATTGACCGCGCCGGCTGCGGACGCTGTGCGAACAGAGAAGTTGCTGCGGTCGGTGAACGCCGCCGACCAACTGCTGCGGCTCGACCTTGCGGTGCGTTGTGCTGCCACGTCGCTCGCCCGTCAGCACGCGCTGGTGATCGCTGTCGAAGTCGCTGACAACGGCGACATTCGACTCTTCACTGATCGGCCGGCACACGACGTCGCGGACAACTGGGTGCTCGACATCGAGGGCGGCGCATGGCGGCTGCCCGCCGAGGTTCCGATAGCAGCGCTCGTCGACGACGCTCGGCGCGTCCATCAGCCGTGCCCTGCAATCGTTCACCTCGGCAAGACCGCCGTCGGGCAGTTGTTCGTCGACCTGGAAGCCGTGGGTCTGCTGAGTGTCGATGCCGCGCCCGATGTCGCGGCGTCGATCGTCCGTTGTGTCGGTGCGTCGCTCGCCGTTTCGCCTTTCATCGAGTCGAGTCGCGTCTTCACTGTCGGCCTCGACGACCTCACCCCGCTCGGTGCTCCGAGCGTCGAGTCGCACGGCTCGCTCGCGACTGCAGTCGAGGCGGTTCGTGCGACAGTCGGCAGCATCACTGCCGCGACGAGCGGGACCGTCAGCACGATGGGACTGCGCGCCGCGAACCACGGCGGTGAGGCGTGGGAGCCATCGGTGCTCGTTGCGATCGGACCATCGGACGGCGAAGGTGTCGGCATGCTCGCGACGCTCGCGGCGGGTGGTGGTCGAGGTGTCGGTGTCATCATCGATCGGCCGGTGATAGGAAGTCGTGCGGTGCTGCGAGCGGTGGACGACGACTTCGTGCTCGAGCCGCTCGGCATCCGGCTGGCCCCGGTCGGCCTTTCCGCTGCGGACGTCGCGGCTGTCGCAGATCTGCTCGACACGGCGTCGAACCCGTTGGACGTCGCTGCCGAGCGCTCGCTCGCGACCTCGGACTCGGAGCACGTCGAGTTCGTTGCTCGTCCGCGCACGATCGTCGTCCAGATACTCGGTGACGTCGCGATCCAATCGGTGGGCGGCGACTCGATCACGTTCGACCGGTCGAAGTCGCAGGAGCTCGTCGTCTGGCTGAGCCAGCATCGACGCCGCCCGACGCGCGCCTCGGCGCGCACCGCACTGTGGGACGTCGACATCAGAGACGCGACGTTCTCGAACGTCGTCAGTGATGCCCGCCGCGCCATGGCCAAAGTCGTCGCGCCGCCGTCGGGCCAGGAGTGGCTCGGTCGAACGATGAACGCCGATCTGCCGTTGCACGACTTGGTCGTCAGTGACGCCGAGTTGCTCGCCGACAGGTTCGCGGCGGCGCGCGGCCTCGGCGCGCTCGCCGCGATCGCCGTGCTTCGCCCTGGCGTGGAACTCATCCACGGCATGCCGTTCGCCGGCACCTCGTACTTGTGGCCCGACTCCGAGGGAATCACGTCGTCACTCGTGCTGCTGGCCACCTCCGCTGCCGCTGAGCTCGCCGGCCACTACCTCGACGTCGGCGACATCAACGGCGTGTTCTGGTCCACCGGTCAAGGGCTCAAGGTGCTCGCCGGACACGAGGAGCTCATCTCCTTGCGAATGCGCGCGCATGCCGTTCGCGGCGATCTTGCGGGGGTGCGCAACGAGTGGGACAGCTACGAGCGCGCACTCATCGCCGACACGTGGGCGGCCGGCGAACCGTCTCCGAAGCTCGTCGAACTGCGTCGAGAACTACTGGCACCTTCGCTCGCGTCGTAAGTCTGGTGTCAGACCGTCTGCCAGGACGGCTTGGCGTCGAACGTGGCGCGGTAGTAGTCGCCGAGTGACAGCTGCCCGGCGGCCGCTTCGTCGATGACCACTGTCGCGTGCGGGTGCAACTGCAGTGCCGAGGCCGGACACATCGACGCCAACGGGCCCTCGACAGCTCGCGCGATCGGTTCGGCCTTGCCTGATCCGGTTGCGATGAGCACGAGATGACGAGCGTCGAGGATCGTGCCGATGCCTTGCGTGACGACGTGGTGCGGCACTTCGTCGGCGTTCTCGAAGAAGCGGGTGTTGTCCGAGCGCGTCTGCGCCGTCAGCGTCTTCACTCGAGTGCGCGACGCCAAAGACGACGTCGGCTCGTTGAACCCGAGGTGACCGTCACCGCCGATGCCGAGGATCTGGAGATCGACGCCGCCCGCCGATCGCATGCGTTCCTCGTAATCGGCGCATGCCGCAGCGACGTCTTCTGCAGCGCCGTCGGGAACGTGGACGTTGCCGGGATCGATGTCGATGAGGCCGGTGAAGTGTCGGACGATGAACGCCTCGTATGACTCCGGATGGCCGGGCGCGAGACCGATGTACTCGTCGAGCAGGAACGCCGTCGCGCTCGAGAACGACAGCGAACCGGCTCGATGGCGGCGTACGAGTTCGCCGTACACACCCAGTGGCGAGCTGCCCGTCGCCAAGCCGAGAACTGCGCCAGGCTTAGCGATGACAAGACGTTCGATCGCGTCGGCGACGAGATGCGCGACTGCGTCATCATCTCGGAGGATCACGACTTCCACATCGGCCCCCCGTCGTGTTCATCGAACCGTCCTTGTGGATCGAAGACGACACGGCCGTCCACGATCGTCACGACGACCTCGCGGTTCGCGTCGAGCACGACGATGTCCGCCGCGTATCCCGCGACCAGTCGGCCGATGTCGTGACGTTGGGCGAGTCGGGCCGGCGTCGTCGACGCCGAGATCGACGCCTCGGCAAGATCGCAACCGGTGAACGCCATGAGGTTGCGCACCGCCTGATCGAACCGCAGCACACTCCCGGCGAGAACTCCGTCGGCGTTGCGCGCTCCCGAGTCGTCGACGACGACCTGGGTGTCCCCGATCGAGAACGCACCGTTCGGGCATCCGAGCGCCGTGATCGCGTCGGTCACCAGCGCGACCCGGTGGGGGCCGAGCGCGCGCCACGCGAGGCGCACCATTGCCCGGTCGACGTGGATGCCATCGACGATCAATCCGGCGATCAGCCCCGTATCGCTCAACGCGGCACCGGCGGGTCCGGGCACCCGCGCGTTCAAGGGGCCCATCGCATTGAACAGATGCGTGACGCCGCGGATGCCCGAGGCGATCGCGGCGTCGATGTCTGCGGGCGTCGCCTCGGTGTGACCCGCGCACACCGTCACTCCGTTCGCCGTGAGCAGCTCGATGACGTCCAACGCCTTCGGCAGCTCGGGTGCGATCGTCACCATCGCGACGCCGGTCTCGATGGTCCAACCTCCGGCCTCGAGCAGCGACGGCGGGCGAAGGTGCAGCAGCGGATGGGCGCCCGCCTTCGCCGGGTTCAAGAACGGGCCTTCCAGATGGATGCCGAGCGATCGCGCCGCCGGCTCGGTGTCGTGCGACCAATCACGCATCACCGCGATGGCGTGCGCGATCTCGCCCGCCGAGGAAGAGATCACTGTCGGCATGAACGAGGTCACCCCGCACTGCACGAGGAACGCGGCGACCTCGCCGATGCGTTCGGGTTGCGTCGTCAGGTCGACACCCACGGCGCCGTTCAGCTGTAGATCGACGAAGCCGGGCACGACGAAGCAGTTGGTCGCGTCCACCGTCGACGCCAAACGCTGTCCCTCCGGTGGTTCCACCGCGGTGATCCGTAGGGCGTCGACGATGACGTCCGCCTCCATCCACTCGCCATCGGCGCACACCGTTCCACCAGCGACGACCAGCGTTGTCATGGCGACAAGACAGGGCGCGCCGCGTGTGCGGCGCGTACGGCGCCGATCGGTCCGAGCGGCACGGACGGATCGATCACTCGCATGCGCGTCCCGAGGTCGAGCGAGCCGAGGAACTCCGAACGCTGCGCGTCCGACACGAGTCGTTCGGCAAGGGCGTCACGCAGCACATCGCCGAGGGATGCTACGCCACCGCTCAGCACGATCACTTCCGGATCCCACGTCAGCGCGAGCAACAACACCGCTCGGCTCAGGCCGCCGACGACGCTGTCCCACAACCGGCGCGCGTTGTGATCGCCGCTCGCCGCGGCGGCGTGCAGCGCGGCCGCCGACGGGCCGGCTTCCGTCGGCCACAGGCGGTCGATCGCCGATCCGGAGGCGATTGCCTCGATGCAACCGATCTGTCCGCAAACGCAACGCGGTCCTTGTGGATCGATCGGGATGTGGCCGATCTCGCCGGCCACGGACGTGCTGCCACGCCGCAGCGTGCCACGCTCGACGAACCCTGCGGCAATCCCTGTGCCGACGCTGAGATAGGCCAAGTCCCTGACTGGGCCGCCCGTGCGGGAGAGGTACCAATCAGCGCCCAACGCCGCGGCGCGAACATCGTTCTCGACGTGGACGACCGTCCCGAGCTCCTCGATCAACCGAGTGGCAAGAGGGAGCTCGTCGTGACCGATGCCGACGTTCACGGCAAAGCGCACTGTCCCGAGCAATGGGTCGACCGTGCCAGGAATGCCGATGCCGATCGCGGTCATTTCGCTGACCGCGATGCCGGCAGACCGTGCGACGAGCATCGTCGCGTGCGTCGCCGTCGCGACGACGCCGTCTTGGCCCGGCCGGGTGGGCAGCACGGTGGACGCGATCACGTTCCCAGTGCCGTCGATCACCGCAGCCTTGGTGGTCGTTCCACCGATGTCGACCCCGATGCCGAGTGTGGGCAGATCGTCGTTCATTGAGCGGTTCCTTTGCGCAGCGATGGGCCCGCCGGATCGAAGCAGTGAACGCTCGCGGGATCGATGAAGAGCGTGATGACGTCGCCTGGTCGGCACGACGAATGAGCGGGAAGCTTCGTCACGAGGTTGCTCAGCGCCGGAGCGATCTCGCGCTCGTCGCTCGCGGCGCCGCGGATTGCGCCGATCTCGACCGACGATCTCAGCCCGGCGACGCGGGTGTGCACGATCACTTCCGATCCGAGCTCCTCGACGAACTCGACGGTGCCCTTCAACTCCGGCGACGCCTCGTGGCGTGGCGCAGCGGTGACCGATTCGGCGCGGATCCCGATCGTCACCGCGCGTCCGATCCAGTGACGGATGTCGTCGATCAGTGCCGATGGATCGAGAGGGATCACCACGTCGTCGACGACAGCTGCGAAACCTGCGTCGCGCCGCTCGACCGTTGCGGTGAAGAAGTTCATCGAAGGTGACCCGATGAACGCAGCGACGAAGAGGTTGGCGGGCCGGTCGTACAGATCGCGCGGCCGATCACATTGCTCGATCTCACCAGCGTTCAGGACCGCGACCCTGTCACCCATCGTCATCGCTTCGACCTGATCGTGCGTGACGTACACCGTCGTCGTGCGGAACTCGCGTTGCAATCGGCAGATCTCGGCGCGCATCTGGACGCGCAACTTCGCGTCGAGGTTCGACAACGGCTCGTCCATCAAGAACGCCGAAGGCTTGCGGACGATCGCGCGACCCATCGCGACTCGCTGGCGCTGGCCGCCCGAGAGCTGTGCGGGCTTGCGGTCGAGCACTGGCTCCAGTTGCAACGTGCGTGCCGCGTCGTCGACACGTGCCTCGATCTCGGCCGGCGACACTCCCGCGAGCTTCAACGGATAGGCGATGTTCTTGCGGACCGTCATATGCGGGTAGAGGGCGTAGCTCTGGAACACCATCGCGATGTCGCGTTCTCTTGGCTGCGCGTCGGTGATGTCG
>DASWRR010000178.1:0-6902 GCA_036403055.1 Ilumatobacteraceae bacterium
GGACTTGGATCGACCACTGCGCTGATGGTGGTGGTGGTGGCCGCAGCCTTTCCTTCGGGAGTTGTCGTCGCATAGGCGATCGAGGACAACGCCCCGCCGACGACGGCAACCTGCAACGGCACATCGCCCGTTCCTTCGAGACCGAGCGACGCAACCGGGACCATCACGACCAGTTGGACCGTGGTTCCGTCGTTGCCGGACACCGCCACCGAGGTCGGCGCGCCGAGTGCGTTGATCGGGTCGACGGTGGGTGGATCGGAATCGTCCGCTTCCCACTCGCCGTTCTCCGGCATCAAGAAGACACCGGCCGTCGTGAAGACGTACGACACGGTCCCCGCGTCGCCCTTCACCGTGAGCCGTGCCCCGTCGGGCAGACGATCACCGTCGACCGTCAGCGCAACGACGCCATCGATCGTCGCCGTCTGATTGAAGTGGTAACCGCCGCCGGTTGCGGCAACAGCTTGCTGCAACAACGCCGCGCCGTCGACCGGCGCCAACGTCGGCACAACCGCGACGGTCGTGGTTGCGGCCGCTGGATCGACGGCGACCGTCGCCGGCGAGGCAGTCGTGCTGGCAGCGTTGGCGGCCGCCGAACCCACTTGTGGCGAAGCGCTGTCGGAACATCCCGCCAAAACGAGCAGCAGCCCGGCTCCCCCGAAGAGGAGCCGAGCTGCCATGTCGTGCTTAGGGCGCAGTGGTCGTAGTTGTCGTTGTGTCATCGTCATCATTGTGACCGCCGTGGTGGCCACCGTTGTTGTCATTGTCGCCGTTGTTGTCGTCGTTGGCGTTCGGAACAACCGAGCCGTTGAAGGTCGGATCGGCCGAGTCGCAACGGATGCGCTCGTCGACGGAGATCTTGATCATCCCGCCGTCTTCACGAACACGGATGCGAACACGCTCGTTGTGCGAGAAGCGCACGTCGATCTTTCCAGAGTCGTCCGTCCGCACGTCTGCGCCAGCCGGTGTTGCCGTCACGCCCGACACGGAGCCATCGATGGCGACGTCGTAGTCGATCGTTGCCGGCGAGTTGTCGCAGAGCACGCCCTTCCAGGTGTGGTGCCCAACTGCCTTCGCAGCATCAATCGCGACGCCTTGGAGACGGCCGAGGGAGATGCTGAGCTTGGCGGACGGGTTGCCGTCTTCGTCTGTTCCGACCTTGACCTTGATCGTGACGGAGCGTGACTGATCGCCGGCGGTGTTCGTGAACATGACCGAGACGCGAGCTGACATGCCGCCGTCGTCGTCGGTGGAGTGCTCGACGGTGCCGACCGTCGCCGTGGCGCCGCTCGTGCCGATGCCGGTGATGTCTGGGGCGCCACCTCCGAGGTCGGCAACACTGAACGTGACCGAGCTGGCGACACCGTCGCCGAACAGGTCACCGGTCCAACCGCCAGGAGTTCCGGCGAAGTCGGCCAGCGAGCCGGCTCGAGCCGAGACGCTGAGACCGCCGTGCTTCGACCGCACGACGACCTTCGCCGGCGCGCCGCCCGCAGCGGGGTTCGCGCTCATGAAGACGACCTTGTGAGGGCTCGCCGACGTGGCGGTGTTGCTGGTCGGATCGACCGTCACCTCAGTGAGGGCGCCACCCGGACCGGTTGCGATGCCGATCGACAACGGCACACCGAACATCGGCAGGGTCACCGTCGTGGGGACGGCGGGCGGGTCCACTGCGGCCGCCGTTTGGACGCTGAGGCCACCCACAAGTGCTGTGCCCAGCACTATTGCAGCAGCGCCGATCAAATGTCGCTTCATTCGAGTTTCCTCCGGGAAATTGGTTCGCCGCGCCCGCGTCGGACTCTTGATGTTGCAGCGGACACGCCCTCCTCCCAGGGAAGGTTTTGGACTTAAGACACTCTTGACGGTTCAACTCCAGAGAGTGACGTAGACGGGCGGCCGGAACTTCGACACCGGAACGCCGCTGTCGGGCCGATACATCGCCTGCATCGCGTCCGGCGTGCGCACGAACCTGCGCAACTTGTCGGCACCGTTCGAGCGTCGCTGCGACTCCAGCGAGCAGACGTACAACAGCAGGTCAACGGGCATGTCGGGAGCGCCGACGCGGGCCAGAGCTCCGCGGTCGACCTCGGCCGCAACCATGTGGTCGATCGCCGGCGCGACGCCGTCTCCTGCCGCGGCTGCCGACCACGCGGCCTTCTCGTTCGCGAAGACCATGATCTGCGATTCGGGAACGCGGTGCTTGGTCAGCAACGCGCCGACGTCGGACTTCGGGTCGGTTCCGGTCGGGTCGACCAGCCATCGCAACCCGCTCAACCCGCCGCCGTTGATGCGCAGAGCGGGGTGTCCGACGAGCGTCAGCCGGTACCGCATGACGGCCTCCGCCTCGACTCCTGGAAGACGGGGCCCGACGGCGATGTCGGCAAGGCGTTCCTCCACGAGGGCAGCCATCTCGTCGGTGGTCGCGACGCCGAGGCTGACCTCGATCCCCCCGGCCCGCGCGGTGAATGCTTGCAGCAGAGCCGGAACGATCGCCTGCGCCAACGTGCTGGTCGTGACGACGCGCAGCAGCTCAGCGGCACCGTTCGATTGCCGTACTGCCGCCTCGGCGTCGACAGCGAGATTGACCATCTGCGACGCGATCGACACCACGCGACGTCCCGCCGGCGTCAGTTCCATGCCGGCGCCGCTCCGCGCGATCAACGGATCGTCGAGGTGCTGTCGGAGCGCTGCAAGCGCCTGCGAGACCGCCGGCTCGCTGACACCGAGCGCTGCGGCCGCCGCCCGGACGGATCCGAGTCGTGACACCAGAACGAACACCTTCAGCTGAGCGAGCGTCACCGCGGCCGACTGTAGGCCACGTCTCGACGGCAGCCGGGATCGAGATAACCCTTCCCTTAGGACGCCGTTGACTCGCCGAGCGCACCCGCTCATGATCTCGACCGGGGCCACGCGCGACATCTCGCGGATCGCCCCGGCACTTGGATCGGGGGATCTCATGCAAATTCCACCGCCGTTCGAATACGAACGAGCCACCAGCATCGACCACGCCATTGCGCTGCTCGACCGCCTTGGTCCCGATGCGAGACTCGTGGCCGGCGGCCACAGCCTCCTGCCGATGATGAAGTTGCGACTCGCGCGCCCCGAGCATCTCATCGACATCAACGATCTCGACCTCGCGTACGTGCGGATCGAGGGCGACGACATCCGGATCGGTGCGATGACACGGCACCGCGAACTGTTGGAGTCCGCAGTGGCGGCCGAGCACTACGCGATCTTCGGCGAAGCCGAGCGAGTCATCGCCGATCCGATCGTTCGGAACCGCGGCACCGTCGGTGGTTCCCTGTGCCAAGCCGATCCGTCGGAGGATCTGTCTGCCGTGATGTCCGCGCTCGGCGCCACGATCGTGTTGCGTTCGAAGAACGGCGAGCGAACTGTTCCAGCACGCGAGTTCCACATCGGACCGTATGAGACGGCAGCGCAGCCCGGTGAGATCGTGACGGAGATTCGGGTGCCGATACGGCATCAGACAGGCAGCGCGTACGAGAAGGTCGAGCGCCGCGCCGGCGACTGGGCCGTGGCGGCATCGGGTGTGTTCGTCAGCGTCGACGGTGGCGTCGTGAGCGACTGCGGCATCGGGCTCACCGCCGTCGGCGTCGAGCACTTCTGCGCTCCCGCCGCCGAGGCCGCCTTGCGCGGCCAGGCGCCGACAGCGGAGAACATCGCTGCTGCCGCGCAACTCGCTGCCGACGCCAGCAACCCGTCCAGCGATCAGCGAGGCCCGGCCGACTACAAGCGGCATCTCGCCAAAGAACTCACGGCACGCGCACTTCGCCGCGCCGCAGCACGAGCACAGGGAGGGTCATGATGGAAGTCACCATCAATGTCAACGGCGAAGACGTCACTCGCGAGGTGGAACCGCGACTGCTCTTGATCCACTTCATCCGCGATCACCTGCGGCTCACCGGGAGCCACTGGGGATGCGACACGTCGAACTGCGGTGTGTGCGTCGTGTGGATGGACGGCGAACCGGTGAAGTCCTGCACGGTGTTGACCGCGATGGCGGACGGGCGGTCGGTGCGCACCGTCGAGGATCTCGAGCAGGGTGGTGTCCTCGATCCGGTGCAGCAGGGCTTCATGAACGAGCACGGTCTGCAGTGCGGCTTCTGCACACCGGCGATGATGATGACCGCGCGAGCACTGCTCGACCGCAATCCGGATCCCTCCACGGACCAGATACGCGAAGCGATCTGCGGCACGATCTGCCGCTGCACGGGATACGAGAACATCGTCCGCTCGATTCGTTGGGCCGCAGAGAACACGCAGGTGACGGCATGACTGTGACAGAGGTTCCGACGAGCGCCGGTGGCAACCCGATCGGGTTCGGCCGCATGCTCCGCAAGGAGGACGCAAGGTTCCTGCGCGGCCAAGGCAGGTACGTCGACGACATGGAACTGCCGGGGATGTTGCACGGCGCGATCCTGCGCAGTCCCGTCGCGCACGCGCTGATCAAGTCGATCGACACGTCCGCAGCGGAAGCGCACCCGAAGGTCAAGGCAGTCATCACGGGCGCGATTCTCGAGACGCTCGGGCTCGCATGGGTACCGACGTTGTCGTACGACACCGCCGCGGTGCTCGCCACCGACAAGGTGCGCTTCCAGGGCCAAGAGGTCGCGTTCGTCATCGCCGAAGACAAGTACTCGGCGCGCGACGCGTTGGAGTTGATCGAGGTCGAATACGAGATCCTCGAGCCGGTCATCGACGCGAAGAAGGCACTCGACCCCGGCGCGCCGGTGATCCGCACCGACAAAGAGGGCAAGACCGACAACCACATCTTCGATTGGGAAGCCGGTGATCAGGAGAAGTGCGACGCTGCGTTCGCGAAGGCAGATGTCATCGTCAAGCAGGACATGCTCTACCCGCGCACGCACCCGTCCCCGATGGAGACCTGCGGAGCGGTCGCGTTGATGGACAAGGTCACCGGGCAGCTGACGATCTGGTGCACGACGCAGGCGCCCCATGCGCACCGCACGGTGTACGCATTGGTCGCCGGTCTTCCGGAGCACAAGATCCGCGTCGTTGCATCCGACATCGGCGGAGGGTTCGGCAACAAGGTCGGGATCTACTCCGGGTACGTCCTCGCGATCGTCGGGTCGATCGTCACCGGCAAGCCGGTGAAGTGGATGGAGGACCGCAGCGAGCACTTGATGAGCACCGCGTTCGCCCGCGATTACCACATGCACGGCGAGATCGCGGCGACCAAGGAGGGCAAGATCCTCGGCGTACGCGTCGACGTCCTGGCCGACCACGGCTGCTTCAACGGCACCGCCCAACCGACGAAGTTCCCCGCCGGTTTCTTCCACATCTTCACCGGCAGTTACGACTACGAAGCGGCGCACTGCAAGGTGACGGGTGTGTACACGAACAAGGCGCCGGGTGGTGTCGCGTACGCGTGTTCCTTCAGGATCACGGAAGCGGTGTACCTCGTCGAACGACTGGTCGACTGTCTCGCGGCGGAGATGAAGATCGACCCGGCCGAGCTCCGATTGAAGAATCTGCTGCGCGCCGAACAGTTCCCGTACACGACCCCCACCGGTTGGGAGTACGACAGCGGCGACTATGCCCCCACCCTGCGCGAGGCGATGCGCATCGCCGGCTACGACGATCTGCGCGCCGAGCAAGCGGCCCGCCGCGAGCGTCGCGCTGCCGGTGACACGAGCGAGCCGCTGATGGGCATCGGCATCTCCTTCTTCACCGAAGGAGTCGGAGCCGGTCCGCGCAAGCACATGGACATCCTCGGTCTCGGAATGGCCGACGGTGCCGAGTTGCGTGTGCACCCGACGGGCAAGGCGCAGCTACGGCTGAGTTGCATGTCGCAAGGCCAAGGTCACCAGACCACGTTCGCCCAGATCGTCGCGCAAGAGCTCGGCATCCCACCGGAAGACATCGAAGTAATCCAGGGCGACACGGACAACACGCCGTTCGGTCTCGGGACCTACGGTTCGCGCTCCACTCCGGTCAGCGGAGGTGCGGCAGCGATCGTGGCACGTCGCGTTCGCGACAAGGCACGCATCATTGCGGCTGCCGCGCTGGAGTGCTCACCCGACGACCTCGAATGGGAGCTCGGTCGCTGGCAGGTGAAAGGCGACCCGGAGAAGGGCAAGACGATTCAGGAGATCGCGATGCTGTCGCACAGCTCACTCGAGCTCCCCGACGGCGTCGAAGGGCACCTCGACGGGCAATGCGTCTACGACCCGCCCAACCTGACGTATCCATTCGGTGCCTACATCTGCGTCACCGACGTGGACGCGGGAACGGGCGAGGTCAAGGTGCGACGCTTCATCGCCGTCGACGATTGCGGTCCGCGGATCAACCCGATGATCGTGGAAGGTCAGGTCCACGGTGGCCTCGCCGACGGCGTGGGGATGGCCCTGATGCAAGTCATCGCGTTCGACGAGGACGGCAACAACCTCGGCGGATCGTTCATGGACTACCTCTTGCCGACATCGATGGAGTGCCCTTCGTGGGAGCTCGGTGAGACGGTCACGCCGTCGCCGCACCATCCGCTCGGCGTGAAGGGTGTCGGTGAATCGGCGACGGTCGGTTCGCCGCCCGCTGTCGTCAACTCGGTGCTCGATGCAATTCAGGTGCGCCACGCCGACATGCCACTGACACCGGCGCAGGTGTGGCGGGCGATGCAAGGCAATCCGTTCCGCACTGACATGGCGATCGTCTGACGTCCGCAACCCGATCTAACTTGGCCACGGTGAGCATCATCCGATGACGCAGGATCTCTCGGTTCGTGGAATCGAGCTTCGTCGCGCTCGAGCGGCATACGTACACGCTCGTGTCGTCGTCGCGGAGAAGCCGACCAGCGCGAAGCCTGGCGCCGAGGCAATCGTCCTCGCCGACGGGACCATCGAGGGTTTCGTCGGTGGCGCGTGTGC
>DASWRR010000179.1:0-2437 GCA_036403055.1 Ilumatobacteraceae bacterium
ATCGACGTCAGCCCGTTCTTGCGACCTTCGAGGACGAAGTCTCCGGCTGTCGTCGCGAGCCGTGCGGCAAGATCGCACAACTCGATCGCGAGGTCGCTCACTGGCCTCCCGATTCGCGGCGTTCGATCTCTTTCCATTCGCCGAGCGCGCGCAGCACCAGAACGGCCACGACGCTCATACCGAGCGCCGCGACGATGGCGCCGAACAGTGCACCGAGCCCACGCTGCGTCGCACATGTGCCGTGGCACTGCAGCTTCACCAAGGTGTAGCCGATCAAACCGCCGGCGAGGCCGCCGAGCAGGATTGCCACGAAGGCAGCGACGCGCGCCTTCGGCGGTGGGAGCGCCGAGAGCGGGGTCTCTGTGTCGGCCACGGCGACATCGTACGGCGTCAGACACGATCGGACCTCCTAGGCTCAGCAGTCTTGCGAGTGACAGTGGTCGTGCCCACGTACAACGAAGCCGGCAACATCGTGCGGCTGTGCCGCGAGGTGCGCCTCGCCGCTCCGGATGCGTCGCTGCTGATCGTCGACGACGGCAGTCCCGACGGCACTGCCGATCTCGCCGAGCAGGTCGGGCACACGCTCGGGAACATCAACGTGATGCGCAGGCCGGCAAAGTCCGGTCTTGGTCCGGCGTACCGCGCGGGTCTGCGGGCAGCGATCGACAGTGGCGCGGAGATCTGCGTGCAGATGGATGCCGACCTGTCACACGACCCCGCCGTGCTGCCCGCGTTGATCTCGAACGCAGAGCACGGCGCTGACCTTGCGATCGGCAGCCGCTACGTGCCGGGCGGTCTCACCGAGAACTGGCCGCGGCGCCGCAGGATGCTGTCTCGCTGGGGCAACCGCTACGCCGCCGGCGTCCTCGGTCTCGCGGTCAACGACGCCACCGCCGGCTTTCGGGCATACCGATCGGATGCTCTCGAGCGAATGCAGTTCGATTCCGTCGCCGCCGACGGATACGGCTTCCAGGTGGAGATGACGTACCGACTGGTGCGGATCGGCGGGAAGGTGGTCGAGTTCCCGATCACGTTTCGCGACAGGACCGCCGGCGACTCCAAGATGTCCGGCGGCATCGTCCGTGAAGCGCTGATGATCGTCATCAAGTTGTGGGTGGCGGACTTCGGCGGTCGTCGACGGCGAAGGGCCCTTGGTGGTTGAGCTGGAATGAGGAACTGGGTCGTCGGAGGCGCCTTGATCCCGCGTGTCGCAGGGGTTGAGCTGGGTGGCCTCGTGCTCGTCGGCAACCGCCGCAAAGACCGGACCGTCGACTGGACACCTCCTGGCGGTGTGATCGACAGGGGCGAATCGATTCGCGAGGGCTTGGCCCGCGAAGTGCTGGAGGAGACGGGGCTGACGGTCGCCGGTTGGGCCGACCTCCGTTACTCCGTCGTCGTCGAGGCGCCGCAGATGGGTTGGCGGTTGCGCGTCGAGGCGTGGGAGGCAACCGATGTGCTCGGTGACATCGTCGTGGCCGACCCGGACGGCATCGTCGAAGAGGTACGCCAGGTCGGCATCGAGGACGCGATCGCCCTGCTCGCTACGAGCCCCGAATGGGTGCACATCCCAGTCGGGCATTGGCTCAACAACACCACGCATCCGACGGCGGAGTTCCACTTCCGCGTCATCGGTTCCGATCGCGCGAGCTCGCGCATCGAGCGCATCGCGTGACTGCTCAGCGCGTGATCCTGCACGTCGACATGGACGCGTTCTTCGTCAGCGTGGAGCTGCGTCGGCGGCCCGATCTCGTCGGTCAGCCGGTGGTCGTCGGCGGCACCGGACCGCGCGGCGTCATCGCTGCCGCGTCGTACGAAGCGCGTCGCTACGGCGTCCGGTCGGCGTTGCCCAGCACGACCGCGAGACGCCTCTGCCCTCATGCGGTCTTCCTGCCGGGCGACCACGACCTGTACGCGTCCGTGAGTGCCGACGTCAATCGCATCTTCCTGTCGATCACGCCGCTGGTCGAGCCGCTGTCGCTCGACGAAGCCTTCCTCGACGTCTCGGGCGGCCGCCGGCTCCACGGGCCGGGCACCGTCGTCGCCCGCACGGTCCGCGAACGAGTCTGGGACGAGCTGCAGTTGCACTGCTCCGTCGGAGTCGCGCCGAACAAGTTTCTCGCCAAGCTCGCGTCCGTCGCAGCGAAACCGATCGCGACGGCAGACGGTGTGCACGAGGGCAAAGGGGTCGTCGAGGTCGTTCCCGGCCAGGAGCTCGCGTTCCTCCACCCGTTGCCCGTGCAGGCGCTGTGGGGTGTCGGGCCGGCAACGTTGCAACGCCTGCAGAACCTCGGCGTTCACACCGTCCGTGACCTCGCCGAGCTCGACGAACGTTCACTCGTCGCCGCGCTGGGGGCGGCACACGGACAACACCTGTACCGGCTCGCCTGGGGGATCGACGACCGGCCCGTGGAGGTCGACCGCGAGATGAAATCGGTCG
>DASWRR010000180.1:0-2078 GCA_036403055.1 Ilumatobacteraceae bacterium
ATGCAATGTCTCGGACCACGTCCGTGCTCGTGTCAGTGGTGCGAAGAGCTTTCTCATTGCGCCACCCCATGGCCGACGTTGACGGAGGGCAGCGCCCGGCGCAGACGCCGTGGCAGCCACCAGTTCCACCGGCCGAGCAGCTCCATCGTCGCCGGCACCATCACCATTCGAACGATCGTCGCGTCGATGAACACCGCGGCAGCAAGTCCGAACCCGATCAGCTTGATCGATCGGAGGTCAGCGACCATGAAGCTGGCGAACACGCAGACCATGATCGCAGCCGCGGCAGTGATCACCCGAGCCGTTGCCGACAATCCATCGAGCACGGCAACGTGGTTGTCGCGTGTTTCGTCGTACCGCTCCTTCACCGCGGACAGCAAGAAGACCTCGTAGTCCATCGACAGACCGAAGACGATCGCGAACAACATCATCGGCGCCCACGGTTCGATGGGAGCCGGTTCGATCTTCAACACCGACGACATCCACCCCCATTGGAACACCGCGACCATCGCACCGTATGCGGCACCGATCGAGACGAGGTTCAACACGACGGCCTTCAGCGGGACGAGGACGCTGCGGAACACAGCGAGCAACAACAGGAAGCTGACGAGCAGCACGGCGCCGATGAACCATGGCAGTCGCTGACCCATGAACGCCGAGAAGTCGATTCCCGACGCGGTCTCGCCACCGATGTGGACGTTGCTCGGCAAGTCGGCGCGGAGTTGCCGAACGAGGCGCTCGGTCTGCGGTGACTGCGGCGACGTCGTGGGATACGCGGCGAAGACAGTGATCGCCCCATCGGCACTTGTCTGCGGCTTCGCCACGAATGCGACGCCGTCGGTGTGCGCGACGGTGGCGACAACGGTGTCGACACCGGATGAACTGTGCACACCCGACGAGCCGTCGACGACAACCAGCAGCGGGCCGTTGACCCCAGGCCCGAACCCTTCGGCGAGGCGGTCATATGCGATTCGAGTTGTCGACCCCGCAGGATCGTTGCCGCGATCGGAGACCGCGAGCCGCATCCCGAACACCGGAAGCGCGGCGAGCAGCAGCGCACCGCCGCCGGCCGCGACCGCTGTCACGGGATGGCGTTGGACGATTCGCGCCCACCGCCGGCCGAGGCCCTCGCGGCCTGACGAAACGTGGCCGCGACGGTGGATGCTCAGACGATCGATCCGCCGCCCGATGACGGCGAGCAACGCCGGCACGAGCGTCACGGCGGCAGCGACGGCGATGGCGACGGTCAGCGAGCTCGACACGGCGAACCCCTTCAAGAAATCCATCCCAATCAAGAGCAGACCGAGGAGCGAGACGACGACAGTGCCACCGGCGAACACGATCGCCCGACCACTCGTGCGGACGGCCGTCGTGATCGCCGCGTCGACCTCTCGACCGCTCGCGAGCTCGGCGCGATATCGCGTCACCATGAACAGCGCGTAGTCGATGCCGACGCCGAGACCGATCATCGCGGCAACGGTTGACGTGAAGTCCGCCGTCGGCAGCACTGCGGCAACGAGCGGGATCGCGCTGAGCGATAGACCGATGCCGATCAACGCACTCACGATCGGAAGTCCCATTGCGACGACCGAGCCGAACGCGATCAACAGGATCACGATTGCGGCCGCAAGTCCGATCGTTTCGGTCGCGGGCACCGCGCCGTTCACGAACGGCTCACCGCCGAGCGCGATCTCGAGGTTGCCCGACTGATGCGACTTCGCGATCTTCTCGATGGCAGCGGCTGTCGCCTCGATCGTTGGTGGGCCGGTGCGCGAGAACGACACGGCGGCGAACGAGATGCCACCGGGACCGACTTGTTCCAGATGGTCGACGGGACTGTCGACGTGATCGATGCGTGGCAACGCTCGGATCTCGTCGATGAACGCGGTCGTGGATGCAAGGTCGTTCGTCTTGAACACGACTGCGGTACTGAGACCCGTCACGGACGGCATGTGTGCTGCCGCGAGGTCATAGGCACGTTGTGAGTCCGAGCCGTCGAGCCGGTCATTGATGTCGGCGTTCGTGTGGACCATGCCCCCGAGCGCGACGACGGCGATGAGGCCCGCGAGCCACACGAC
>DASWRR010000181.1:0-3552 GCA_036403055.1 Ilumatobacteraceae bacterium
GCTCAGGTCGATCGCATCGTTCGAATGGCGGCCGACCGGTGTGCGGCCGTGGTTGTTCCGAATCGCGTCGAACGAAGTTGCCAACGTCTACCGGCGGTCCGCCGCCGTCAACAGGCCGAGAGGTCAGCTCGCACTTCGCGAGTTGGCACCCGACATCGAACCCGCCCCGCCGGTCGAGCATGACGCCTCGGCCGGCGAGTCGTTGCACCGGGCACTCGACGAGTTGCCGATGCGCTATCGAGAGGCGATCACATTGCGGTACTTGAGTGGACTGTCGGCGGACGACGCGGCTGTCGCAATGGGATGCTCGAAGCCGATGCTGGCCGTGACCTTGCACCGCGCCGTCGGCGCCCTTCGCAAGAAGCTGTCGGTGACCGCGATGCCGGGAGGTGAACTGTGAGGCCCTCCCGCGAGGACATCGTCGAGATGTTGCAGCACGAAGCCGAGCGCCAACAGGCAACACCGGCGATCGATCCGGTCTTCGTCGAGCGCCTCGACCGACGCCTTCGTTCCATCGACCTGTCGACGAGCCGGCCGGCGCGTCGTCGGTTCGGCCGAGTCGCGTTCGTCGCGATCGTCGCCGCGACGGCATCGGCCGGTGTCGCCGCGGCTGCTGCGGCGGTGATCTCATGGCAAGCCGACCCCGCGCCGCCGTCGATCACGCAACCGACGCAGACGGCACCCGAGCCGGTGGTCACGACGACGCTGGTGACGTCGACCACCGTCGAACTGGCAGCTGCGCCGACGACGACCATCCCGACAACGACGATCGCAACTGCTCCGCCGGTCGCGACGTCGATCGCTCCGCCGACGGCGGTCGAACCGACGACGGTTCCGGCGACGATCGCGATCACTTCCACCTCCTCACCGACGCCGACCACCGAAGTCCGCGTCGCGGCAACCTTGACGTTGGCATGCGCGCCGTCGGGTGCCGCTGTCGAGTGCACGTGGGACGTCGGGCCCCCCGCAACCACGCACTACGTCGTCCTGCGAACCGAGGCCGGGAGCACGCAAGGTCGGGCCTTCACACCCGACCCCGGCGCGACGACCTACCTCGACACCTTGGTCACACCGGGCACGACGTACTCGTATCTGGTCCACGCGCTCGACGACTCGCAGCACAGCCTCGGGCACTCGGACCGGGTGGCGGTCGCCTGCTGCGGCTGAGATCCGAGCGCACTCCGAACCGGGTCGCGGTCGCCTACTGCGGCGGACTCTGAGCGCGTTCCGATCGATCTGGGCGCCACACTCGTCTCACCGCACCAGGTCAGCGAAAGGTCGTGGCACCCAGATCTGACACACTCGGATCATGACCGTCGCCGTGCACCTCGTCGAGCACCCTCTCATCGCCGACTCGCTCACCAGGGTCCGCGACAAGGACACGCCGAACGCGCTGTTCCGCCAAGAGCTCGAGCGGATCGGCATGCTGCTGATGGCCGAGGCGACTCGCGGATTGGCGACGCACGAGGTCAGCGTGACGACGCCGCTCGTGACGACATCGGGCCGGGCGCTGTCGTCGCAGCCGGTCGTCATCCCTGTGCTGCGCGCCGGTCTCGGGTTCGTCCACGCCGCGCAGGAACTGCTGCCGAACGCGGACGTGGGTTTCATCGGCGTGTCACGCGACGAGAACACCTTCCAACCCAAGCCGTACGTCAACAAGCTCCCCGAGTTCCTCGCGGGACGCCAGTGCATCGTGCTCGATCCGATGCTCGCGACCGGTGGCTCGCTCGCGCACACGTGTCAGTTGCTGTTGGAGCGCGGTGCAACCGGGACCATCATCGTCGTCTGCGTCCTCGCCGCGCCCGAGGGGATCGCCCTGCTCGATCAGGCCGGCCTCGACCTCGCGATCTTCACCGCGGCGGTCGACGATCACCTCAACGATCACGCGTTCATCGTGCCCGGCCTCGGCGATGCCGGCGACCGTCAGTTCGGCTCCCCCGCCTCCGCGTAACCTCCGGCGAGTGTCAGAGCAGGGTGGCCAAGGTGTCGAGATAGGGGGCCGGGTCGATCTCGATGCCTTCGCCGTACAGCTTGACCTTCGGCTCCGTGCCGCTCGGGCGCAGCTGCAAGCGAAGCTCCGGTCCGAGCTCGAGCCGGAGCAAGCTGGCTTCGTCGAACCACTCGACCCTCGACACGGTGCGATCGCCGACCGCAGTCGGTGGGTCGGCGCGCAGCCGGGCAACCGCCGCAGCGCCGTCGACGGGCGCCATCTTCACCGAGAGGTCCGCCATCACGTGCCTGCCGAAGCGCTCGTTGATCGCATCGAGGCGAGATTGCAGCGTGACGCCTTCGGTGCGCGCGACCGCGGCAACCTCGGCCAGCATCACCGCGGCAGTGATCCCGTCCTTGTCGAGTGGCCTTCCGCACACGAGATAGCCGAGCGCCTGTTCGTACCCGAACACGAACCTCGACTCGGGATGTTGCAAGACCGTGTGACCGATCCACTTGAACCCCGTGTACGTCTCGGCGAACCGGACCCCGTGCGCCGCGGCCATCTTCGACAACAGCGACGACGAGACAAGCGTGGTGATGACGAGCCGATCGTCGCCCGTCGTGTGCTGCAAGATGTGCTCGGCCAGCAGCCAACCGATCTCGTCGCCCTGCAACCGACGCCACCCGCCGTCCGGCGTCGGTATCGCAGCGCCGAGCCGATCTGCGTCCGGGTCGTTGCAGAGGGCGATCGCTGCTCCACACTCGGCTGCCTGAGCGAGGAGGAGGTCCATCGCTCCCGGCTCTTCCGGATTCGGGAAGGCGACTGTCGGAAATGTCGGGTCGGGTTGTTGCTGCTCGGGAACGACGAACGGAGTGAGCAGGCCTGACCGATCGAACGCGTCGACCAACGTCGCGCCACCGACGCCGTGCATCGCCGAATACGCCACGGGCACGCCGGCGACCTCGGGCCGCAGACGGACTGCCGGCACGGCCGCGAGATACGCCTGGACGTACGAGTCGTCGAGCCAGTGGATCAGCGGATCATCGGCAGGCGCCATCGGCACGGCACAGGGGTCGACGAGATCGATGCACGCGGCGATCTGGGCATCGACGGGCGACACGATCTGCGCGCCATCGGAGGTGAACACCTTGTACCCGTTGTCGGCCGGCGGGTTGTGCGATGCCGTGACCACGACACCCGCAGCTGCGCCGACTCCGACGATGTTCCACGCGAGCAACGGCGTCGGCACGACGTGCGGAAAGATCATCGCCTTGATGCCGCGCGCCGCGCACACTCGCGCTGTGTCGAGCGCGAACGCGTCGCTCTTGCGCCGGGCGTCGTAGCCGATGATCACGCCGCGCGTCGCTGCGTCGGCGTCGGTCTTCAACAGGTGATCGGCCAACCCGGCTGCGGCCTGCTGAACGACCAACCGGTTCATTCGCTGCGGTCCTGCACCGACGGCTGCACGCAAACCCGCGGTCCCGAACTGCAGCCGGCCGTCGAAGCGAACTGACAGTTCGTCATCGGGCCCGGCGATCAGGCTCTGCAGCTCCTCGCGCATGTCTTCGTCGGGTTCAGCGGCCAGCCAGCGGCGAGCCTCGCTGCGGAAATCGCTCATG
>DASWRR010000182.1:0-14315 GCA_036403055.1 Ilumatobacteraceae bacterium
CGCGCTGAGCCGCGACTGCTGATGCTGTCGCTCGGTCTCGCGTTGCTGATGATGTTGCCCGATGCGCTCCTCGCGTTGTGGTTGAAGTTTCTCGTGGACGGCGTCGTCAACGGGCACCGCACGCGTGTCACCGTCGCAGGCGTCGGACTCGCGGTCTCCGTCACCGCGACGTGGTACCTGTCGTTGCTGTCGCAACGCGTGCAACGACGGTTCCGCGACCGCGTCGCGATCGCACTCGAATCACACGTCGCGCACCTACAGGCGTCGGTGCCGACGATCGAGCACCACGAACGGCCCGAGTATCTCGATCGGTTGGCGATGCTGCGCGATCAGGTCTTCGCGCTCGATCACATGTTCATGTCGTTGTTCTCGACGCTCGGGTGGCTCTTCCGACTTGCCATCACGGCGGTGCTCCTCGGATCCATCCATCCCGCGTTGGTGCTCCTCCTGCTCTTCGCGCTGCCGGCGTTCTGGGTCTCGACGTGGCGTCCGGCCGTCGAGCGCCGAGTCGAGGAATCGGTGATCGCCAACAACCGGCTGGCGCGTCACCTGTTCGTGCTCGGGACCACGGCTCCTCCGGCGAAGGAGGTCCGAGTCACCAACACCGGGGACTGGCTCGTTCGCGAACGACGGGCCGCGTGGCAGCGCTACTACGACCCGGTGTCGAAGGTGCGTTGGGTGACCGCAGCGTGGCACACCGCTGCGTGGGCGTTGTTCTCCGGCGCATACGTCGCCGCGGTCGTGTACGTCGCGACCGGGCTCGACCGCGGCGTCGGAGACGTCGTCTTGGTGCTTGCAGCAGGGACCCGGCTGGCGCGCTACGTCGGCGCGACCGCGGGCGAGCTCGGGTTCCTGCGCGGCTTCTGGCTCGATTCCTCGCGACGGTTGACATGGTTGGAGGACTACGCCGCGGCCATCGACTCGTCGGCGACAGCCAGCGCTCCGGAGACGTTGAAGGACGGCATCACGTTCGACCACGTCTCGTTCCGTTACCCGGGAACCGATCACCTCGTGCTCGACGACATCACGCTCCGGCTGCCGGCCGGTGCGGTCGTCGCGATCGTCGGTGAGAACGGTGCCGGCAAGTCGACGATGGTCAAGTTGTTGGCTCGCATGTACGCGCCGACATCGGGTCGGATCACCGTCGACGGAACAGATCTCGCCGACATCGTCACGGCCGAGTGGCGCGACCGGCTCGCCGGCGCGTTCCAGGACTTCTACCGCTTCGAGCTGCACGCCCAGCAGACGGTCGGCGTTGGCGACCTGCCACGCATCGAGGATCGTGGCGCGACCAACAGCGCCGTCGATCGCGCCGGGGCGCACGATGTGATCGATCGGCTGGCGTACGGCCTCGAGACACAGCTGGGGCCGTCGTGGGACGAGGGTGCCGAGGTCAGCTTCGGTCAGTGGCAGAAGCTCGCGCTCGCCCGCGGCTTCATGCGTGACGCACCGTTGCTGTTGATCCTCGACGAGCCGACGGCTGCGCTCGATGCCGAGACGGAGCACGCCTTGTTCGAGCGGTTTGCCGCTGCCTCGCGCGTCGACGCGGACACGGGCCGGGTCACCGTCCTCGTGTCGCATCGATTCTCGACGGTGCGCATGGCGGACCTGATCGTGGTGATGGACGGCGCACGCGTCGTCGAGTTCGGCAGCCACGACGAGCTCATGGCGCGGAATGGTCAGTATGCGGAGCTGTTCCGAATCCAGGCCGCCGCGTACGGCTGACTGCTAGCAGCCCGCCGCCGGCCCGACACGCCACAAGCCGGTCAGGTCGCCGGCGGCGTAGGTCTTGGGCCCGCCGGGCGACGCGGTGTCGTTCATCAGCTGCGTCGGGTCGCTGACGTGGCCGAGACCGACCGCATGCCCGAGCTCGTGCATCAGCACCGGCCCGAGGCCGGTACCGCTCCACACCGGCACACTCTTGATGTCGCCCATGTCGATGACGACCGACGCCCGAATGATCACCGGTGCGTTGGGGAACCTGATGATCGTCCGCCCGATCACGTTTCCGTCGACGAGGTCCGATTGGACACTGTCGCCCAACGCGATCACGAGATCGCCGTCGGCTGGTGCGAACGACGCGTTGTTGTCGATCGTCGGCATGAAGGTGGTGTCACCGGATGGGATCAGCACGAGCCCGGTCGCAGCCTCGAGACGTTCGACGTCTTCGGCGATCACCGGTCGGAACGCCTCGCCGTACCCTCCGAGGTTCACCGTGTAGTGGATCGGCCGGCACACCCATCGCGTCGGCAGACCGCCGACCAGACGGGAGAACGCAAACGGCAACGTCGGCGGCGGACCGTCCGTACCCGTCAGTGGAACGTTCGGCGGCAGGACCGTGGCCTGCGCGCCGCCGGTGTACCAACCGGCGATGTCGACGACGAGGTGCGCGCCGTTCTGTGTGTAGAACCCGAAGCCCGCGGTGCTGACCGGTGTGATGACGTGGTTGGAGATCGTCTCGCCGGCCCGTGTTGCGTTGAGGCTCGACGCATCCGGCCGGTACGTCTCTGCCGGCCACAGTGCGAAGAATCCCGGCGCGACGGTCTGCGTGACGGTTGCATTGACGACGACGGCGGCAACACCGGTTGCCGGGAGCCCGAACCGACCGGCAACGGGGACCTCGGCGGTCCGGTTGTGGCCGGGCAACGCACCCAGCGGCGCCTCGCGACTGTCGAGCAGGCGCGACGGCGACACCGGGACGAACAACCCGACTTCCGTCTGCGGTGAGCTCGGCCCGGTGAACCAGCCGACGAGGTCGACGATCAATTGCCCACCGGACTGTGAATACACCGTCACGTGACCCGACTTGAGCATGGCGAGCGCCTGGTTGGCGATCGTCGAGCCGGAGCCCTCCACGTTGAGGTTGCTGACGTCGGGCAGCGCCGCACCCGTCGGAAAAACCGTCCAGAACCCGCTCGCGGCGCTCTCGGTGACAGTGATCTTCAACGCTGCCGCTTGCGCATCGGGTGGCAACGTTGCGAGGCCGGCGACATCGATGTCGACTTGGCCGCCCGCGGCCACCGGACCCGAGTGAATCGGGTTGGGGGAGCGTGTGTCGAGCAAACGCGTCGGGTTGACCGGTACGAAGAGTCCGGCCTCGGTGGTTCCCGACGGCACGTAGTAGCCCTCGACGTCGGCCACGAGGTCAGCCGACGGCTGCGAGAAGATGTCGACCGCGTCGCCGGTGCCGACTTGCACGGTGACGAGGTTGGCGATCGTCTGGCCGGCGGCATCGACGTTGATGGACGAGGCGTTCGGGCGCGGGACTCCCGTCGGGTAGACGGTGACGAAACCGGGCGCGGCGGGCGCCGTCACGGTGAGGTTGAGGACCACAGCGGTGGCGGTGGGGTCGACGTTCGTGAGCGCGAGGGTGAACGCTTCACTCGCGTTGACGCGTCGGCCGAAGCCCTGACCGAACCGAGTGTCGAGAATCCGGTACGGAGCAACGGGGATGTACTTCGATGCGCCGGCCGGCGCGGCGTGCACCGCTGCCGCGGGAGCGACGACGCACAGGCCGACGCAGAACGTCGCCGCGACCGTCAACATGCGCGCGAGACGGCGATGAAGCAGATCCATTCACACTCCTTGTCGGTGTTGTGCCGCCCGATCCGACCCTAGCGTCGCGCCCGACGGGTGTCAGGCTCGCATCCGCGCGCCTTCGGGATCGAGCAGCGCTTCGAACTGCAACCTCGCCGGTCGGCGATTTCCGATGATCTCGATCTCGAATCCGGTCGTGCCCGGCTCGGCGAGCTCCGTCGGGATGTAGCCCCACGCGAGTGACGCGCCGCAGTGGTGGGCGTACCCACCGCTCGTGACCCAACCGACCACGCGGTCGCCGTCGGGGCCGGTGTGCCACACCGGTTCGTCACCGATCACGTCCGCCGGCGAGGTCGGATCCGGCTCCACCACGAACATCATCAGCTTGCGCTTCGGGCCACCGCCGGCAATCTCCGCCTCGATCGCATCGCGCCCGACGAACTCGTGATCGAACTTGAGGACGCGGTTCATGCCGGCTTCGAGCGGGGTGTAGATCGGTCGGTACTCGCGGAACCACGTCCCGAAGTTCTTCTCCAGCCGCATCGTGATCAACGCACGGAAGCCGAAGAGCCGCATGTCGAACTCGCGCCCGGCGTCCCACAAGAGATCGAACAGGTACCGCTGATGCTCCGGCTGCATCCAGATCTCGTAGCCGAGATCGCCGGTGTACGTCATCCGCGACAGCCACACGGTGGCCATGCCGATGTCGACCTTGCGGAACGACATGAACGGGAAATCCGCCGTTGCCAACGAGGTGTTGGTCAGCTTCTGCAGGACGTCGCGCGATCGCGGCCCGGCCACGGTCAGTCCCACCATCGACAGTGCCAGCACCTCGAAGCGGACGGGGCTGCCCTCCGGAAGATGGGCCAGGAACCATCGCGGATGGTGCACCTCGGCGGCTTGCGATCCGAACAGGAAGAACTCGTCGGCGCCAACGCGAGAGACGGAGAACTCGCCGACGATGCGACCCTGTGGGTTCAGCATCGCGGTCAGGTTGGTGCGCCCGATCTTCGGCAGGCCGTTCGTGAACAACCCCTGCAGCCACGCCGCGGCACCCTCACCGCTGACCTTGTACTTCGCGAAGTTCGACGCCTCCGAGAGCCCAACCCGTTCGCGAACCGCTCTCGACTCCTCGGCCACGAGCGCGAACGCGTTCGAACGGTGGAACGTGACGTTCTCGATCGGATCCTTGCCCGGCTCCTGGAACCACAGGGGGTGCTCGAGCCCGAACCCTGCCCCCCACACCGCGTTGTGCGCTGTCAGCCGGTCGTAGATCGGTGTCGTGTGCAGCGGCCTGCCGGCCGGCAGTTCCTCGTTGGGGAAGGTGATGCGGAAGCGGCGCGAGTAGTTCTCGCGCACCTTTGCGTTGGTGTACGCGAGCGTGGCCCAATCCCCGTAACGGGCGACGTCCATGCCCCAGATGTCGTCCTGCGGATCGCCGTTGATCATCCAGTTGGCCAGCGACAGACCCACGCCGCCGCCTTGGGACAGTCCGGCCATGACAGCGCACGCAACCCACATCCCGCGCATCCCCTTGATCGGGCCGACCAGTGGGTTGCCATCAGGGCTGAACGTGAACGGACCGTTGACGAACTTCTTGATGCCGGCGCGCCCGACCGCTGGGAAGTGGGCGAAGCCACGCTCCAGTTCTGGTGCGATCCGGTCGAGATCGTGCGGCAGCAACTGGAACACGAAGTCCCATGGTGTCTCGTTGGGTGACCACGGCCGGTTGTCCTGCTCGTACGTGCCGAGCAGGATGCTCTGGCCCTCCTGGCGCGCGTAGATCTCGCCGGCGAAGTCGATCATGTGCGGCAGTTCGTGCCCGTTTGCCTCGTTGTACGCGATCACTTCGGGCATCGGCTCGGTCATGAGGTAGTGGTGCTCCATCGCGAGCACCGGCAGCTCGAGACCGACCATCCGGCCGACCTCGCGGGCCCACAGACCGCCTGCGTTCACGACGTGCTCCGCGTGGATCGTGTGGTCGCGATCCGTGATCACGTCCCACGTTCCGTCCTGTCGCTGTTGCAGTCCGGTGACCCAGGTGTCCGTGTAGACCTCGGCGCCGCGGTTGCGCGCGCAGATCGCGTACGCGTGCGTGACACCGTACGGATCGACGCTGCCTTCGTCGGGGTCGTACAGCGCGCCGACGAAGAACCTCTCCTCCAGCAACGGGTTGAGGACCTTCGCCTCGGCGATGGACATGATGTCCATGTGCATGCCGAGGTAGCGCCCGCGCGCTTGCGCCATCCGCAGCCAGTCGAGCCGTTCGGGAGTGTCGGCGAGCATCAGACCACCGGGCAGGTGGATGCTGCACTGCTGGCCGGACTCGGCCTCGATCTCGCGGTAGAGGTTCACGGTGTACTGCTGAAGGCGAGCGACGTTGGGGTCACCGTTCAACGTGTGCATGCCGCCGGCCGCGTGCCACGTCGACCCGGCGGTCAGTTGCTTGCGCTCGAGCAGCACGACGTCCGTCCAGCCCGCCTTCGTGAGGTGATACAGGACGCTGGCGCCGACGACGCCGCCTCCGACGACCACGACTTGTGCTGACGACTTCATGTGGCGCTCCTGCAACTCGGTGTTCTAGAAATCAGTGGCGACGCCGCCGTCGGCGACTCGTTTGGCGACGAATGCTTCGAGCTCCTCGAGGCGAGCGGCATCCATCTCAGGCTTCTCGTACGCCGCGATGAACGCTGCGGCGAGGTCGTGCGCTTTGCCGGCGGCCTCTGGCCGACCGACCTCGTCCCAACTCTCGTAGTTGCGCCAGTCGCTGATCATCGGCTTGTAGAACGCCGTGCGATAACGGTCTTGTGTGTGCTGGACGCCGAAGAAGTGACCACCCGGGCCGACTTCTTCGATCGCGTCGATCGCCAGCGTTCCTTCGTCGACGATGATCGGATCCATCATCGACGACACCATGTGCAACAGGTCGGCGTCGAGGACCATCTTGGCCATGCCGGCGTGCAAACCGCCTTCCATCCATCCCGCGCCGTGCATCATCATGTTGACACCGCCCATCACACAGCCCCACAACGCGAACACGCTTTCGTAGGCTGCCTGCGCGTCGACAGTGTTGGCAGCGCAGACGTTGCTGCTGCGGTACGGCACGCCGTAGCGGCGCGCCAGTTGGCCACCGACCATCGCGGTGCGCACGTATTCGGGAGTACCGAACGCGGGAGCGCCGGATTGCATGTCGACGTTCGATGTGAACCCGCCGTACACGACCGGCGCGCCAGGTCGCACGATCTGGCACAACGCGATGCCTGCGAGGGCTTCGGCGTTCTGCTGCGCGAGCGCACCGGCGAGTGTCACGGGTGCCATCGCGCCGGCCAGTGTGAACGGCGTCATCACGACCGGCTGGTTGCGTGAGGACATCTCGATGATGCCGTGCAACATCGGTGTGTCGAGGCGCAACGGCGAGTTGGAGTTGATCACGGTGAAGATCGACGGCTCGACGTCGAGTGTGGCGTCGTCGACGCCTCTCGCGATGCGCGTCATCTCGATGCAGTCGAGGTTCTTCTGACGACCGAGGCTGTAGCAGTGGATGTGCTTGTCGGTCAACGTCAGCACGTCGAACGCAGCGTGGATGTGGCGAACCGACGCGTGGATGTCGACCGGTTCGACGGGGTAGCCACCCACGAAGTGGATCGAGTTCAACATGTGACAGAGCTTCAACAGATCGTTGAACCCGACCCGATCGCCGGTGCGGCGTACGCCATCGAGCCCGACGAAGTGCGGCGCGCTGCCGACGGTGCCGTTCGCCATCCAGTTGCCGCCGATGCGAAGGTTCTTCTCCGGGTTCCAACTGTGCAAGGTGAACTCCGACGGCGCCGTCGCAATTCGCTCGAGGATCATCTCTCTCGGGAAGCGGACGTGCTGCGCAGCCTCGTCGATCTCGGCCCCGGCATCGCGCAGCATGCTCCTCGACTGACCGTCCCAGATGTCCATTCCGATGCGTTCGAGGATCGTCAGCGATCCCTCGTGGATCGACTCCAACTCGTCGGCGGAGACCACCTCGGTGTGGTTCAACCGCATTCGCGGCTGCTTCCACGGACGCTGCAACGGCAGCGGACTGCGCGGGCTCGTATCTCGGCCGCGTCTGCGTCTGCCGGTGTCGTTGCTCACCGGACGAGACTAGTCAGCCCCGCCATTCCTAGTACAGTTGTTCCGGTTATGGCGTCGAGTTGCGCGTCGGAGATGCGTTCGTGAGCGACATCGTCGCGATCGAGATCACGCATCATCAACTGCCGCTCGACCCACCGTTCCCCGCATCGTGGGACCCGCAGCCGCGAACGAAGTTTCCGGTGACGATCGTTCGCGTTCGTGACAGCGACGGTCGTGAAGGTGTCGGGTCCGGCGACGTCATGTACGGCTTCGGCGATTACGCCCGATACTTCATCGGACAACCTGCTGGTGACCTCGATCGTCACGCGTCGGTCCTCGCGAACATCGAGTTCCATGCAGGTCGGCCGTGGCCGCTCGATCTGGCGTTGTGGGACCTTGCCGGCAAGACGGCTGAACAGCCGGTGTGGCGAATGCTCGGCGGTACTTCTCCGGAGCTTCGTGGCTACGCCTCTAGCGGTGTGCGCCGTCCCGTTGCGCAGATGGTCGAGATGGCGCGACGGGTCGCCGACGAGGGCTTCGAGGCGGTGAAGATCCGCTTCGGCCGGCCGTCGGTCGCGGACGACATCGCGGTGGTCGCCGCAGTGCGCGACGCCCTCGACGACCGGCTGACGTTGATGGTCGACTGCAATCAGGCGTGGCGGATGCCCTGGGACACCGCGGCGCCGTGGGACGTCGACTTCGCGACGGATGTTGCCCGACAGTTGGAGGCGTTGGGTGTCTTCTGGATGGAAGAGCCGTTGCACCGCGGTGACTACGCCGGCTACGCGGAGCTCCGCAAGCGCGTCGGCATCAAGATCGCAGGTGGCGAGATGACGCGCGAGCCGTACGAGTTTCGCGAGTTGCTCGAACGAGGTTGCCTCGATGTCTTCCAACCGGATTGCGCTTGTTCGCAGGGCATCACGGGTCTTGCGCAACTCGCACCTCGCGTGCTCGCGGCGGGGAAGTTGTTCACGCCGCACACCTGGGGCAACGGGATCGGTCTCCTTGCCAACATGCACCTCACTGCCGGAACCGCTGGCATCGACGGTTCCCAATGGCTGGAGTTCCCCTACGATCCCCCGGAGTGGTCGCTCGACCGGAGGGACTACCCGCTCGCGTCACCCATCGAAGCGAAAGACGGCATCGTGACCGTCAGCGAGTTGGCGGGGCTCGGCATCGAGCTCGACGAGTCGATGCTGTCGCGCACGGTCGGCGCACACGCCACCTTCGACTGACGCCTCGGGTGGCTAGCGTCGCCGACGTGCTCACGGTGTTCCTCACTCACAACCGCGAGGACCTCGAGGCGTACTACGCGCGTGCCTTGCCGGACCTGACCGCGATCGCCCACGTGCTTCGCAACCCGCTCGACCGTGACCTCACGACGAGCGAGTTGATCAGCGCGGCGATGGAGTGCGATGTCATCGTCGCCCACCGGTCGACACCGGGCGAGGCGGCGCTCTTCACAGCGGTTCCTCGGTTGCTCGCGTTCCTGCGCTGCGCTGTCGACATCAGCACGGTCGATGTCGCCGCCGCGAGCGACAGTGGAGTCCTCATCGGGCGAGCCGACAAGAGCTTCGTGCCGTCGACGGCCGAGCTCGCTCTTGCGTTGATGCTCGATCTCGCTCGTAACGTCAGCGAATCCACGATCGACTATCGCAACGGGTTCGATCCCGGCCAGCGTCCAGGGGTCCAGCTCCGCGGTCGCACCGCCGGCATCATCGGTTACGGCGCGATCGGTTCGTATCTGGCCGCCCTGTTGCGAAACGTCGGGATGAGGGTGATCGTGTGTGACCCCGTTGCCGATGCGCGCACTGACGGGTTCGAGCAGATGACGTTCGACGAAGTGTTGTCGGCATCCGACTTCGTGGTCCCGCTCGCGCCGTCGAACGCGGATACCGTCGACCTCATCGACGCCCGCGCGTTGTCGATGATGCGACGCGGAACGATGCTCGTCAACGTGTCGCGCGGCGAGCTCGTGGACGAGGACGCAGTCGCAACGGCGCTCGATTCCGGTCATCTCGGTGGTCTGGCGATGGACGTCGGCCGGGCAGCCGATCAGCGGCCATCTCCGTCGCTCGCAGCGCGCCGAGGAGTCGTGGCGACTCCGCATCTCGGTGGCCTGACGCCGGAGAACGCGGATGCCCAGGCAGCCAGTTCCGTCGAGCAGGTCCGTTCGATCTTGGATGGATTCATGCCGCCGCGCGCGGTGAACCCGGAGCATGCTCGCCGGCTCGAGACGTGGTGGCAACGGCAGTGATCGAACGCAGCTACCCGCCTGGCTCGTGCGACACGCACATGCACATCTACGACAGCCGCTATCCGATCGCCGCGACCGCGAAGCTGCAGCCACCTGACGCCACCGTCGCCGAGTACCGCCGAGTGCAAGCGGTGCTCGACCTCGATCGCGTCGTCGTCGTGCAGCCGAGCACCTACGGTCTCGACAACTCGTGCACGCTCGACGCTGTTGCACAACTCGGGCACGGCGAGCGAGCAGACGCGCGAGCTGTGGTGGTCGTCGACGATCAGACGACCGACGCGGAGCTCGACCGCTTGACCTCGCTGGGAGCGCGTGGTGCTCGTTTCCACATGCTGCCGGGTGGTGCGGTTCCCTGGGAGATGATGCCGCGCGTTGCCGAGCGGATCGCGAGCCACGGATGGCACGTTCAGTTGCAGATGAACGGCCGTGAGCTGATCGACCGTCTCGACGCGCTGCTCATGCTGCCGACATCGCTCGTCGTCGATCACGTCGGTCGCTTCATGCCACCCGTCGCCGTAGACGACGAACGATTCGTCGCTCTGCTGCGCTTGGTCGACACCGGACGCTGCTGGGTCAAGCTGTCGGCGCCGTACGAATCGGCGGTTGATCCGACGCATCGCTACGAGGCTGTGTCACGTCTCGTTGCCGCGCTCGTCGAACGTGCGCCGGAGCGAATGCTGTGGGCGACGAACTGGCCGCACCCCGGGCAGACCGACCCGCCGTCGCTGACCGACATCGATCGACTCGGTTCCGAGTGGATGCAGGGTCGAGACGTACGCAAGCGCATCCTCGTCGACAACCCGGCCGAGGTCTACGGCTTCGATCGCAAGGAGTCCTCGTGACCAACAACTACGCGTCGTATCCGTCGCTCGTCGGACGGACGGTGTTCATCACCGGAGGCGCCGACGGCATCGGGAGTGCACTGGTCGAGCAGTTCGCCGCCCAAGGTGCGAGAGTGGCGTTCGTCGACAAGAACGTCGACAAGGCACACGCGACGATCCAGCGATGCATGGATGCCGGTGCCATGGCTGCGCCGTTGTTCTACGAGGTCGATCTCGTCGACATTGCCGCGCTGCGCCAGGCATGCAACGAGGCCGTGCGCTCGCTCGGTGGTGTTGCGGTTCTCGTCAACAACGCGGCGAACGATGATCGCCACGATTGGCGCGACATGACACCGGAGTACTTCGACGATCGGATCAACACCAACATCCGTCACTACTTCTTCGCGATCCAAGCGCTCGCTCCACAGATGATCGAGGCAGGCATGGGATCGATCATCAACATCGGGTCGAGCAGCTACCTGCGCAAGGAAGCGTTCTTCCCGGGCTATGCGATTGCGAAGGCGGCGGTCGAGGGCATCACGCGCACGATGGCGCGATCGCTGGGACCGCACGGCGTGCGGGTCAACACCGTGCTACCGGGTTGGGTGCCGACCGACCGTCAGCTCACGAAGTGGTGGACGCCCGAAGGCGAACGCAAGACGATGGACGACCAAGAGCTGAAGCGACGGATCACGCCGGACGAGTTCGCCCAGATGGTGCTGTTCCTGGCTGCCGATGACGGCGCCGCCTGCACCGCGCAGCAGTTCCTCGTCGACGGCGGCCGCCTCTGACCGTTCGTCTACGGCAGCACGACGTGGTCGAGATGCGTGATCTCACCGTCGTGCAACTCGAGGATCGCCGCGGTGCGGTGAGGAGCGGCACGGCGTTGCATCGCCGAGCCCGGGTTCACGTGATGCTGTCTGTGGCCGTCGCTCACGCGGATGTCGACCTCGTGCCAGGGAAGGTGCGAATGCCCGAAGACGACGACGTCCGCGTCGGGAAACCAACGTCGAAGCCGCGACGCACGACCTGTCGCCGCGCCGCTGTCGTGGACGGCTGCAACCGAACACCCGCCGATGTCAGCGACGAAGCGTTCCGGGAGGATCATGCCGTGATCGTTGTTGCCGAGCACCGCACGAACCGGCGCGAACTCGCCGAGCGCTCTCAGCACGGAGACGTCGGTGACGTCGCCGGCGTGGATGATCAGGTCAGCGGCGTCCAGGTGCGTTCCGAGCGTGTCGAGCAGTCGCTGCGCTTGGCCCTCGCGGAGGTGCGTGTCGGCGATCAGCAACACGTTCATCGGTTGTCAGGCGAGCGACTTGCGTTGCCAGGCTGCTGTCGACTCGATCGAGTTGAACGTGAACAGGTGCAGCCCGACGATGTCGAGCTTCTCTGCGCTGCGCGACAGCGGCGTGATCAGCTTGTTGGGGTCGTAGCTCGTGGGGGAGAACATTCGCAGGATCGCACCCGAGTTCTTGCGCAGGTACCTCAACGATGACCCGATGCCGAGGCGGGTGCCGAGGCTGATCAACTTGGCGCGTTCGACCGCACCCGGCACGCCGAGATGGATCGGCAGCACCATGCCGCGGTCGCGTTGACGAACGAGCCACTGCTCGATCGTCTTGGCACTGAAGCACATCTGCGTGCTCGCGAATCCCGCGAGTCCCAGTTCGCGGATGAGTGCCTGCTTGTCGAGGAGCGCGGCGTCGAGTGCGGCGTCAGGTATCACGGTGTGGTGGTCCGGGTACGCGGGAACGCCGACCGTCCGCACTGTCTGACACAGCGGAAGCAGATCGCGCATCAACGTCAGTCCGTCGCTGTACGGACCGACGGGAGCAGGGTCGCCACCGACGACGAAGATCTCGGTGATGCCGTGCTCGTTGAGTCGGGCAGCGATCTTCTCGACATGCTCGCGACCTTCGACCAGGCGCGCTGCGATGTGTGGCACCGCGTGATGACCCGCGCCGTTCAACTCGGCGCTGAGCTCGAGCGTCGGTTCGATCCCCTTCGTCGGCGAACACGTGACGGACACCGAACAGCCCGCCGGAAGATGCGGGATGTGGGCGTGGAGCGACTTCAACGGAATCAGTTCGTATCGAGCGTTCTCGATCAATCTGCGGCGGGCGTCATGCGAACTCATCGGGCAACTCCTGTTTACGGCGATCAACGAATTCGGTCAACTCTTCGGCGATGGCGTCGTCCATCGGCGGCATCTCGTACTCCGCGAGACGCTTCTTCCACACAGCGTTCGCTCGCGTCGGTGCATCGGTCGCGCCGTCCTCCGTCCACTGCTCGAAGCTCGAGTTGTCGGCGACGTTGCTGCGGTAGAACGCGGTCTCGAAGTTGGCGAACGTGTGGGCGGTCCCGAGGAAGTGCTGCCCAGGGCCGTTGTCGCGAATCGCGTCGATCGCCTGACCGTTCTCGGACAGGTCGAGTCCCTTGACGAACGTCGCCATCATCCCGCACTGGTCCTCGTCCATGATGAACTTCTCGTACCCGATCGAGAGACCACCCTCCTGCCATCCGGCGGCGTGCAACACGAAGTTCGTGCCGCCGAGAACGGTCGGAAGCAGCGTCGCCGCGCTCTCGTACGCCGCTTGCGCGTCGGGGATCTTCGACGCGGTCAGTGAACCGCCGGACCGGAAGGGCACACCGAGGCGACGTGCCAGTGCTGCGATCGTGTACAGCACGATCGCGGGCTCCGGCGTGCCGAACGTCGGTGCTCCGGTCTGCATCGACATCGAGGATGCGAACGACCCGAATATCACCGGAGCGCCGGGGCGTATCAACTGGGTGAACGTCATGCCGGCGAGCGACTCGGCCAGTGTCTGGGCGGCGACCCCGGCAGATGTCGTCGGCGCCATCGCCCCGGCGAGGATGAACGGGGTGACGATGCATGCCTGGTTGTTGCGCGCGTACACCTCGGCAGAGCCGAGCATCGTGCCGTCCCACACCAGTGGCGACGAGGCGTTGATGAGGCTCGTGATCACCGTGCGATCGGCAAGGTCACCACCGAAACCGATACGCGCCATGTCGACGGAATCCTGTGCCCGGCTCGCTGCCGTCACGGACCCCATGAACGGCTTGTCGCTGTACCGGAGGTGCGTGAGGACCATGTCGAGGTGTCGCTTGCTGACCGGTACGTCGACGGGCTCGCACACCGTGCCGCCGCTGTGATGCAGGTACAACGATTGGTACGTCAGCTTCACGAAGTTGCGAAAGTCCTCGATCGTCGCGTAGCGGCGGCCGTTGTCGAGATCGAACGCGAACGGCGACCCGTAGTTCGGAGCGAAGACGGTTGCGTTGCCGCCGATGCGGACGTTCTTCAACGGGTTGCGCGCGTGTTGGATGTATTCGCGCGGTGCGCTTGCTTGCACGATCTGGCGGCACATCCCGCGCGGGAAGTGCACGCGAGTCCCCTGGACGTCGGCACCGGCGTCGGCGAACACCTTCAGCGCCGACGGGTAGTCGCGGATCTCGACGCCGACCTCGTTGAGGATCGTCTCGGCGTTGTGCTCGATGATCTCGAGGCCTTCGTCGCTGACGATCTCGAACGGCTTCATGGTGCGCGTGAGGTACGTTTCGGCCTCGACGACGTG